>JAPPMR010000419.1 GCA_028818995.1 Candidatus Poribacteria bacterium
TCCCTGTTCAAGCAGCTCAAGAATAAATGCCACTCCTAAACGCGTCCCCTTGATTACCGGTTTTCCACCGAGGATCTTTTTGTCGGAGTGCAGTCGATCTGTTAATACATAAGGGATGTGCGTTCCACCTTGATTTGGTTGGGCCTCATCAGTAGAAATATCAAGTTGGGATACGTCTATTTCACCAGAGATAAGTTTGGGGAGGAGTAGGTCACGAGTTTGGCAGAGATTGGCGTTTTTCAAATTTAAAGCAATTATGTTTTCAAAATTAGGTTGAATCGTATTCTCAAATTGTTCTAACAAGTTTTCTGGTGGAAAAATGACTGGAATCCTATTTAGATTTTCTTGGTTAATTTTTGGTTGTGCGGCACCTGTAATATAACTTGTAATGGTTACATTTGACATGAACAAATAAAGAAAGTTTGTAGAAATAGGGGATTTTCCTTGAACTACATGTGTATGGTTATTTACCCAAAATTTACCAGTTACTAACTGTAAAACAGGCTTCCCATCTTTAGTAACAACACTGCCATCTTCACCAATTAATAAGTACCTACCATCAAATAGATAGCCATTGATATAATCCAAGATTTTTGCGGCACCATAATAAGGATATTCTCCCTGCATTGTTGATCTAACCTGTCCGGATAGTGGCTTACGTAAACGATCAAAATTATAGGAAACTCCCCCAAATTTTTTAACTTCCCAGCCCTGCGGTATCGCTCCCAACTCTGATTCTACCATCTTGACGTTCTCATGTCCCGGAAATCTGTAGTGAACAAACCATTCTTGGTAGAGTGTTTGTGCCATGTCTTCAAGGATTTTGATGCGGCGGGTGTTATTTTCTATGAGGTCGTCATAGCTGCTGAGGATGACGGCGATTTTGTGTTGAACTTGAATCGGAGGGCAAGGCATTTTAGACGTTTTCAGATACTTAAAATGCCTTTGATAACCGAACTGTTCTAAGGGTAAATTTCGTAGTGCGTAATAGAAATAACGAATGTCAAAGTCTTTTTTGGGACGTATGATTTGTGTGCCTTCCGCACCTATTGCGAATCGAAAATCTACGTATTTGAAGGTGCACGTGTGGTCTCCGAAGACAATAACAGGGAGGTCTCCATCGTAAACTCGTTCCGTGTCATTTATATAGCCAGCAATAAAATCTTGACTTTGATCTACTACCGGAATGGTCCCGTTAGGTAGGTACTCAGAACGTTTTATTTTATGCTTTTGTCTGATAGTCTGAATATGATTACCAATTAGGACTTTTTTATCTTGTGTAGGATTATCCATTAGATGCATTCCTAAAATCAATACATGGAATTCAACATATCAGTCAATGGGTAAATGTGCTAATTCCAAATATATTAAATATCGCTTACATTATACCATATTCTTTAAAATCTCCGTAACATTCTCTGTAATGCGTTCTTCAAGTTGGTGTGCCTCTGCGTTTAGGATTTCTAATTCCTCATTGAGTTCACCGAACCGTTGCGTAAAGTCAAAACCCTCAGTTTCTTGTGCTGCGACACCGACATAACGTCCGGGGTTTAAGCTCCACCCTTGTGCCTCAATTTCTTCCACTGTGGTAACTTTGCATAGACCTGGGACATCGGCGTATTTTCCGTCAGGGAATTTCGTTTTGAGGAGTTCCTCGCTGTTGTGCCTATTTTCAGGCGTTTCGTTTCTGTAAAGGCGTGCTATGTTTGCCAAGAATTCCAGTTGCATGGGTGTGAATTCACGATGCGCCCGACTGACTTGATGATAGAGATTGCGCGCATCAATGAAAAGGACTCTATCGTGTCTGTCGGTATCTTGTTTAGATTTGTCGAAAAACCAGAGGGTACACGGCAATGTTACGGTATAGAAGAAATTTGAGGCAATACTTATCATGACATCAACAACTCGGGATTCAATAATCTGTTTGCGTATTTCTAATTCGGATGCGCGCGCATCTGCAGCGGAGTTTGCCATCACAAAACCCGCTTTACCCGTATCGTTCAGCGAACTCAGAAATAGCTGTATCCAAATATAATTTGCGTTATCTACGCGCGGCATGCCGAAGGGGAATCGTGGGTCATCTTTTATCCGTTCCATATCCACTCTATCAACATTAAAGGGTGGATTTGCCATAACAAAATCAAATTTTCCTAAAGATTTATGCGGGTCTTCATAATAACTATTGGCTTGCCTTATGTCCCCTTCATGTCCATGCACTGCAAGGTTCATCTTGCAGAGTCTGATAGTCTCATTCACCCGTTCAACACCATGAATGCTAATATGTCCCTGATTGCCGTTTTGTGTGTGATTACGAATAAACTCTTCGCTTTGGACGAACATACCACCAGAGCCGCACGCTGGATCAAGAATGCGTCCGTGGAATGGTTGGAGAATTTCAACGATGAGTTTAACTAGTGAAGTCGGTGTGAAGAACTCACCACCTTTTTGCCCTTCACTCATAGCAAAATTACCGAGAAAGTATTCGTAGACTTTTCCAAAGGCATCGCCTTCAATGTCCATCGGAATTTGTTCCATGATACGTAGCAGTTCTATGAGCGTGCTTTTTTCAAGGCGATTGTAGTTTTTAGGTAAAACCCCTTCTACTTGTTTGTTTGCTGCTTCAATAGCTTTCATCGCATTGCTGATAACTTGTCCAATGTTCTCACTTTCTGGTAAATTCAGAAGATGTTGGAATCTTGCTTCTTTTGGCAAATAAAAAGCGCCGCGTGCTTGGAATTGTGTTCTTTCATCAATTCGTACACGTGAACCCGACGGTGTTTCAGAATTGAGTTTTTGTTGTACTTGTTTGAATTTATAGTCGGCGTATTTTAAAAAGATAAGTCCTAAGACAGGCGTAGAGTACTCAGAACCTTTGAGACTTGAATTGGCTCTTAATTCATCTGCAGCACTCCATAGTTTGTTTTCGATTTGAGTCAAGTTGGTATTCATATTTTTCGATTCCTTTGCACATAAGCACTTGAATAAAGTTCTGATAAGGGTATAACCAAACCTATTTACATTATAGCACTATTAGAAGAAGGAGCGCCCAAGTGAATTTCCTGATCCGAATGCGTTATACGGCATACCTGCTGGTAAGGTGTGGAGTCCCCAAGTATCGGTAGTCGCGTCAAAACCGATGCCCATAGAAACTGCGGGTTCACCAATTAAGTTAACTTGGAATGTAAAATCTTGCCGAACGTTATCAAACGGCGGATCCCGTTTGATTCCGACACGACTCCAAGAAATACGCAAGTTCCAATCATGTAAATTGCGGTTGATACTGACTCGTTGTGAGTAAAAATCCTTGTCAATCGGATAGTAAATGAAGCTAAAGTCAAACTCAAGGTCCTTGCTCAAACGGTAGCGTCCGTTAGCAGTCACCGAGCGCGAGGCGCGTATAGAGGTGTGTCGTTTGCTAAAGGAATTACCGACACTCACATACCAATCTTTGCGTGTGTATCTGATATTGGTACGTACACCAACCATTTTGAACTGTTTGCCATCTTCCGGATGCGGATTCGGATCATGTGTAAGGCGAACAGTCATATTTAGATTTCGACTGGGAAGCGGAACGATAGTGAAATCACTTTCAATCGGTTCATATTTACGCCTAAATACTGATTCAAATTCGGTAAAATCCGCAGTGAGTCGGGTATCAAAATAAAAGATGCGGTGTGCAGATTGACTGCGCCGGGTTTTAATCTCTATATTCGTATTGAAGTTATAGGTTAGTCTTTTACGTTCATAGAAATAGGTGCTGGGTCCAAACGGATAAAGATTGTTATCGGCATCAATAGGTGGCTGAAAATCAAACGTTAGGGAGGATTGCAATTCGTGGCGCAATTTTCGGACACCCGGTATAAATTTGGTATTGTAAATACGGAATAAGGTATTATTCGCCTGCGTTCTGATACTATAGACACCACGTATAATATTTCTCTTTTTGTCTTGGTCTTTGGCGTGCCAGATAGCGTTTGTGTTTAAGCTCGCACTTAATTTCAACTCGCGTAAAGGCGTGATAAAAAGGTTGGTTTGCTTGCGTAGATCAAACCCTAAGTCAAGGGTTTGAAGGAAAACGTTATTTTCTTCTCCCTGTTTGCCACGATAGATCTGTCTATAGAAGTTTCCAAATTCAATATCCATATCAAAACTGGTATCTTCAAGCGTTGGAAAAGCGAGGAGTGAGAGAATAGGTTTATCGGATTTTATCTTTTCTGATACGAATACCATTCCATCGTTAATAGTTTCAAAAACTGGAAGTCTACTAAAACGCATGCGTGAAAAGTGTAGCGTAAATTGCGGTAGTTTTTGGAGTGCTGTTGTCCCTTGACCTGTAAAATCTTGGACGTGTCGGACTTCAAGTCTACTGGTA
>JAPPMR010000444.1 GCA_028818995.1 Candidatus Poribacteria bacterium
CTTTGAACTTCAGGTTGTAGTCCAAATCCGCGTCAATACCGGCGAACATGCTCCAACCGCCACCGCGCTCACAGACTTTAACCATGAAAACGTTATCGCCTTTTTTCAAGTCCACCTCAAATGTGTCCTGAAAATCACCAGCACCGCGATTGACAGGGTTTTTCCAGACCTCTTTGCCGTTCATCCAGACCTTGACAGAATCATCACTACCGACCTTAGCTTCAACGCCTTTTTTCGTAACCTTTGATACAGCGTTAATTACGGCGTAGGAGCAGTGGTCATTGACATCGCCACCGGGACCCAACTTAATCTTTACGAGCGTGTCATTGATGTTGTTGCCCCCGACTGGCGTGATTTCTCCCTCGGTCCATTTGTAATTTTCGGCAAACTTGACCTTCAGGATATTCTTTGTAATGCCTTCTTTGGCAACGTCTTCCTCGGTCAGTTTACCCTTCGTTGCGTCCTTGATGCCGTCAACATCCGTTACGGCAGCACCACCTCCACCGGCGGGACTTTCGGTGATCATCCAATACCAAGGACCTTCGATTTTATCTACGGCAGTGGCAAATTGTGCCGTAAGAAGGAATCCGATAGCGCACACTGCCAAAAGTACATATCTGCTTTTCATTTTTGAGTTTAACCTCCTTATATTCAACCAACCAGATATCAAGTTTCAATAAATATGTCGGTAATTCTATAGGCGCAGGGGCATCCCCGCCCGTTACTGGAGAAGGAAACCGGTAACCTCGCCACCTCTCCAGTGTACAGTTAGTTGTGGACTTTACCACACAAAAGACTGAATCTAATATCAAGTCTTGTAAAATTAAGCAATGCGATACACTTTATACCCTCTATTATTAAAGACGAATTTTAAGGCTGAAAAGGTGCAGCATCGGGAAAAAATCGCGAAATTTCCACCAGTGTAATTTTTTTTCAGTTTATATCTTGTAGGGGCACCCCTTGTGGGTGCCCACAAATGTGCTAATCACAATGTCAAAGTAATTCTAAAGTCTACCATAAATAGCCCTGGATGAATTAATTATCACGTTTGACTTAAAACTGAAAACCTGTTATACTTCCAAATCAGAAAATTGGTGAAAAGGAACTTCAAGCACGTGAATTCGCCCAAACGCCCAAACCAAGACGCACTTTACCAAGCACTCAACATCTATTGCGATGCCATGCGCCCGTTTATTCTTAGAAACCTAAAAACGGTGCAAGGCTTATCACCAGAAGATCAATTTCAAAATGAAGCGGATATAGACTTTGGTGACTTCCCACATATCTTCAGAAAGTACTGGCACGATGCCTTTAAACAACGCTTCGATCCAGATCGGGATGTTCGCAGTGCTGTCGGCATAATAACTGAGGCGAGAAATAACACTTTTCACACCGAAACAGAAGACCTCACTTCAGGGTACGCCTTGGCTCGGCTTCACGAAATTGCCGATATACTGGGACAAATCAATGTCCCTGAACAAAAACAAAAAGTCGAAGCCATCCGCGACAAGTTGTTAGCCAATGCAGCACCAACTGCAAAGGTAAAACCGATACTACCACGCAGAAAGGTAACGGACCTCACTCCGTGGCGCGAGGTCATACGTCCCAACACCGACGTTATTGAAGGCACTTTCCGGAAGTCAGAATTCGCCGCGGACCTCCAAGAGGTTTTTGAGGGAAGAGCGAAGACTCCAGAATACGGTGAAACCGACACCTTTTTCGATCAAACCTATATCACCCCTGGACTTCGAGAATTATTAGTCAATACTTTAAAGCGGCTCGGTGGCAAAAGTAGTGACCCTGTTATCCAACTCAAAACCGGTTTCGGCGGTGGAAAAACGCATAGTCTTATTGCTCTCTATCATCTCGTTACTGGGATAAATATCCTAAGAGAACTTCCAACGGAGGGTAAGTCCGCGCGGCTCCGGGAAGAAATAGATGATATCCTGGAGGAAGCAGAATGGGATCCTGACACGCCGCTTGATGCCAATGTTTCTGTTCTCGTCGGCACCTATCTTTCGACGACCGATGCAGATGAAACCAAACAGGGAGACCCGCTCAATACACTTTGGGGGATGATGGCGGATCAACTCGGCGGACAAGATGCCTATAACATAATCGGTAAAGCTGCCCGGGAAGGGAGTGCGCCCGGTGGAAAGCAGTTGGACGAACTTTTTGAATACGTCGGCCCCTCTGTCATCTTAATAGATGAACTGGTCGCTTATGTCCGTAATGTACAAGGTGTCACACAAGAGAGTATCTATACCTTCTTTCAGACCCTCACAGAGTCCGTAAACAGATCTCAAAATGTTACGCTTGTCGCTACGTTGCCAGAGGGACAGGTGCAAGCAGGTGGAGAAGGTGGGATAACTGTTCTTGACACCCTTGAGTCTATCCTTGAACGGATTGATGCTGTCTCCATTCCCTTAGAAGTTGACAATGCATTTGAGGTGGTGCGCAGACGGTTGTTCGGTAGTGTAATTGACGAGACTGAACGAGATCTGACCTGCGAAGCGTTCCGAAAGATGTACCAGAACTCGCGCGGTGAATACCCTGACAATGTCAGTGATCAGCACTACTTGCAGCGCATGAAAGACTGCTATCCAATCCACCCAGAAGTATTTGATCGACTCTTTGAAGACTGGGCTGTAATTCCTGGATTTCAGCGTACCCGGGGCGTACTGCGCATCATGGCAACCTGCATTTCTCGCCTTTACCAAGAACAGGACCCGTCCCTCTTGATAATGCCAGCAAACCTCACCTTGGATGATCCCGCACTCGCTGATGAATTCACAAGACTGCTTGCGAAGTCCGGTGGGAATTGGGATCCAGTCGTAAAAGAGGTGGACAGCCACGGTTCCCGCACCGACCAGATCGATCAGAAATCTCAAAGTTTCATTGAAGTGGGCAGCGGGGCGAGACGAATAGCCCGCACCGTGTTCCTTGGGAGTGCAACCGGGCGCGCGGTCAAAGGGATCACAACCCGTCAGATTCACCTCGGGGTGGTTGAACCCGGACAAGGTGTTTCAGTTTACAACGATGCTCTTAGCAGAATGACCGGTAACCTCTATTTTCTCTATAATCTTGACGATAGATATTACTTCCATACCCAAGAAAATCTTAACAAGGTTGCTATAGATCGGGCTACAGAGTACACCGAAGAAGATATTTACAGTGAGATTGTTTCACGGTTGGAAAGGGCAATCGGACGCGATCCGAGCGTGCAGGTCTGCCCGACATCTCCAGGCCTCGTAAAAGATTCGGAAACCCTTCAGTACGTCATTCTTCATCCGAAAGAATCCCTACCGAGCCGCGAAAAGGAAGACGATAAAGCACACGAGAACGCACTCAAAATTCTCAGATATATCAACGATGGGATACAGCGCACTTTCAGGAACACGCTTCTCTTCATCGCAGCGCGGCGAGACGACATCCGGGACCTTAGAAATCTTGTCAAAAACTATCTCGCATGGAATTCCATCATGACCGGAGACGACCTGCACGGGGCACTCAGTAACCTTGAAGGTGAAAGATTGGATCAGACAAAGGGAAATCTCGAATCCGCTGAAGATGCGGTAACAGCCACGATCTTCAAAGCATATCGGTGGGCGCTTGCACCCTCCCAAGCGGACCCGCGAAATAATGTCTATGATTTCTCTATCGCTGAGACAAAACCCGAAGATGGCAGGATTATGAAACGCCTAAGGGACAAATTCATTGACGACGACACAATTGTCACGAAAATAGCCCCTGAAATCTTCGCAG
This sequence comes from Candidatus Poribacteria bacterium, assembly GCA_028818995.1. The sequence goes on from JAPPMR010000444.1 coordinate 3,766, forward strand.
GAAAATTGCAGCAATACATTTGGAGTAGTGATACCTACCAAGATCACATTGAAATAGACGCGCTCTGGGAACTGATGGCGCAAAACGTCTACATGCCACGACTGAAAGACCAGAACGTCTTAGCAACGTGCATTAGAGACGGAATAGAAGCAGGCAGCTTCGGATACGCCAGTGCGTATCACGATGGCGACTACCCCAACTTCCGTTTTGAAGAACAGATCGGTGGACCCCGAATAGATAAAGGTACCCCCGCAGTCCTCATAACCCCTGAGTTGGCAAAGTTACTCAAGGAGGAAAAAAATAAACAGAAGAAACCTGATGCTCCCGAATCAGCACCAGACCCAGAGAAACAAACAGGAGACGACTCAACCGGCGTTGTGGTCGAACCGCCACAAGCAAAAGGACCTACGCACGTTATTGTTACCAAGGCACTGCAGTTAGAACTGCCTTTCGGCGATGAGATTGACATCATTCAAGACGAGATTGCCCGAACCCTACAAGCAGATGGCGGAAATGTGAAAATTGAAATTACCATTACTGCCAACAAATCAGACGGCTTTTCCGAAAATACCACCCGCGCCGTCAAGCAAA
>JAPPMR010000508.1 GCA_028818995.1 Candidatus Poribacteria bacterium
GTCTCTATACCGTTTATCCAAAGTTTACTTTGGCTATCCGAGTAGAATCTTAACTCAACTTCGCGTTCATCTGGTAAGTTTACAGTTGCAAAAGCATAGGCGACACACCTATTTTCTTTGTTTCCGAGACCGATGTGCCCGTTTAAGATTTCATCTGTATATTTTTGCCAACTTACTTGCCCATTTTTCCCTTCGTATTTTACGGTCATGTCAATTTGCGGTAAGTTCTCAGGGATATATTCTGTATTAAATCCGATCTCACCAGCATTATCAAATGGACCGAGAGTCATCCATGCATCTTCCACAACAAAACCAGTTTTTTGGATAAGTTCCTTTGCCTTTTCAGGCCTGCCATTTTCTTGATGGAATTGCGCCAAAGCAAAAATTAAATTGAAATGTGCTGATAGATTGTGGGGCATAACATCAATTAGCTCTTTTAACATTTTAGCGTAACCATCTTTATCTCGGACATTTTTTCCGGTTCTGACAATCCGTATAAACCATCTACGTTCAATGTGTGGAGGTAACATATTGTCTAAGTTATCTGCGATGATTTGAAAAGCCTCTTCATACATTTCATTTACGAGGAATGCATGTGCAAGGGTTCTTTCGTAACTTGAGTTTAATGTAATTCCTGCTGCGTTTAGCGCACATTCCAAAGCTGTTTCAGGAAAAAGATTTCTGCTAAGCAGTTTTTCAGCCAAGAGATGATATTCAGATGCACGATTATGCTGGACAACTTCTTTTTTTCGGATGTTAATCCACTGCGTATAGGCGAGTTCAGCTTTTTCTTTCTGACCAGCATTTTTGTAAGCATCACCTAATAGTTCGTGTAAAATGGAACTCCCTTCCATTTTTGGCTTCAATTCTTCAAGGAAGGTGATGAATTCCTCTGCTGCATCCCTGTTCGTATAAAGTTGCCAGAGGGCACTTATTGCATCGTTATGTTCACTTTGTTTAAGGTCTGCCTCTAAGGCACGCAGATAGATCTTTTCAGCATCTGAAAGGCGTTCTGTTTTGATATATATTTCGGCAAGATAACGGAAAGCGTCATACAAGTTGGTTCGACGAGTGAGTACTTTTTCATAGGCAATTGCTGCCTTTGCCAACTGTTGTGTTTTGGATATGGCAGAAATTGGGCGGATGTAATCAACCAATTCAGAATTGCCGACCAATCTGCCATTATTACGGTTTGGTGAAATATCTGAGATAATACCGTCTGTTTTTTTGTCAAATTTCCAGTATGCGACTAAACCGGGTTCATCACCTTTAAGTTGGGTAATCATATCGGAACGAATGTCTGTTTCAGTACGTGCGATATTCCAGATTTGCACTTCATCAATTTGTCCGACAAAAGAGGCATGGAAATCCATCTCTTCTTCATGTGAACAGCCGATGCGTAACGGCAGTATGGTTTTAAGAATATGCTTACCGCCGTCAAAACTGTTGCTACCGGCTTCAGTGCCGTTAATATACACTTTCATGACATCATTTTTTGCATCAATGGTACCCGCCAGGTGGTACCATTCGTTTATCTTGAGTCTTCCTGATGATGAGAGTACATATTGTCCATCTTGCCCATCAGGGGATGTATCAAATTGAACAACACCGTCATTCCTTATCCAGAATGTGAATTGGCGATGCCTGATACCCGGTACTCGCTTGTTGCCTTTAAAAAGAATATTGGTATATCTTTTTGGAAAATCTGTTGGTTTGATCCATAAAGACACCGTTACTTGTTCGGTAATATTGTTTAATGTTTCACTGTCTCCGATTTCTACGTAACTTGATTCTCCGTCAAGATCAAGCGCAGTATCTACAATTCTCTCATCATATTCGGTAGAATTAACCTTATTACTCTGGGTAGTCTTCTTTTTGTTCACGGAATCTATTGCAAAGATATAGGTAGGATAACTGAAGTTAAAGACGAGAAGGAATAGCAGACAAACGAATGCTGAATTACTATTTAGTTTGGGCAAGGTAATACCTCCGCAGTAAACAATTGTGTTAAGAATTAGATTGTTTTTAGATTTGAAACATGGAGTAAAAGATGGATTTGTTACGAGGCATTCTAAGTTAATTCCCTATTGCGTAATTATCTCCAAATCATCATAGGGTTTTCCATCTGTGTCGGTAATCCGCAGATAAAATCCCGAGCCTCTGGTCTCTTCACACACCTTGATGAGGATACTATTTTTTCCTGGAGAGAGGGTCACAGGAATAATATCTCTATCAATATCTGTAGCATAGGTTCTTGTATGTGCATGCATCTCTATACCGTTTAACCAGACTTTTCCTTGGTCATCGGAATCAAAACGGAATTCGACTTCCCGTTCTTCTGGAGAGTGGATAGTTGCGAATGAATATGCAACACTCCAATTAACGGTAGGTTCGATCCGAATATAGCCGTCTATAAAATCATCTTGACATTTTTGCCAACCTACTTGTCCATTTTTTCCATCGTATTTTACGGTAGTATCAATCTGCGGCAAGTTTTCCGGAATGTATTTGGTATTAAAGCCGATTCTATCAACGTTGTCAAACGGACCAAGAATTGCCCATGCGTCTTCAGTGATAAATCCTGTTTTTTGGATAAGTGCTTCTGCTTTTTCATGCTGGTTATTGACTGTATAGAATTGGGCTAAAGCCATGATGGTATTTAATTGTGCAGGTAGATCAAAAGTTAAATTATCAATAAGTTGATTTAACAACTCAATATATCCATCTTTGTCTTTGACATTTTTTCCTGCCTGAACAATTCGTTCAAACATGCTACGTTCAGTATATTCATAATACCCAGCATTGAGAAAACTACTGATTTGATGAAAAGCCTCATCGTAGAACTCATTTACGAGTAAGGCATGGGCACAAGTAATCATATATCTTGAGCCAGATATTCTTGCCAATGCAATTTCCGCCAATTCCAACGCAGTATCAGGAAAAAGATTCTTCTTAAGTAGTTCTTCAGCAAGGTTGCGATATTCAGACGCACGAGCTTGCATTTTAACTTCCTTCATTCGGATGTTAAGCCACTGTGTATAGGCAAGATCAGCTTTTTCTTCCTGACCAGCGTTTTTATAGGCATCACCTAATAGTTCGTGTAGAACAGAACTTCCTTGCATTCTTGGTTTCAGTTCTTCAAGTATTGTAAGGAGTTCATCTACTGCATCTCTCTCGGTGTAAAGTCTCCAGAGGTCTCTTATTGCATCGTTTTGTCCGCTTTGCGTGAGGTCTACCTTTAATGCGCGTAAATAGACCTTTTCAGCATCTGAAAAACGTTCTGTTTTGATATATATTTCGGCAAGATAACGGAACGTTTCATAATAGTTTGTTCCCTGAGAGAGTGCCTTTTCATAAGCAGTTGCTGCTTTTGCCAGTTGTTCCTTACTGGACAAGGCAGTAATTGGACGGATGTATTCTGTCAGTTCTGAATTGCCTACCAATCTACCATCGTTACGATTTGGTGACATATCCGAGATGATACCGTCTGTTACTTCGTTAAATTTCCAATATCCAACTAAGCCGGGTTCATCCCCGTTAAGTGGGGTGATCATATCAGATCGGATATCTGCATTAGTGCGTGCAATGTTCCAGATACGTACATCATCAATTTGCCCGACAAAAGGAGATTGAGCAGTCCTATTTTCATGTGACCACCCAATACGTAGCGGGAGCTGACTTCTGTAAATACTTTCTTTCCATTTAAAATCACGGTTGCTGACTTCAATTCCATTAATAAATAGTTTCATGTAATTCTTTTCTGCATCAATAACGCCTGCTATATGTGTCCAGATGTTATGTTTGATGATACTATCTGGGGAATAAAGGGACGCTTCACCTTCACCAACAGGAGACGCTGCAAACTGAATTGAACTGCCTTCTTTATAATTCAATATGAAACTTCGATGCATGATACGGTCAACCCATGCATCCGTCTTTGATAGAATCGCTGTGTATCTATTTGGATTACTTGTCGGTCTTATCCACACTGACACTGTCAACTGTTCCGTAATATTGTTTAAAGTTTCACTGTCTACAATTTCTACATAACTTGATTTTCCGTCAAGATCAAGCGCAGTGTCCACAATTTTTCCATCATATTCGGTTGGATTAAGATTATTGTTCTGGATAGCATTCTTTTCATTCGCTGAATCTTGTGCAAAGATATCAATAGAATAACTGAAGTTAAACATGAATATCAATAGGACGCATACAAATATAGGGAAGTTTCGTTGCATGGACATTGAAATACCTCCGAATAAAGCAAATATAACGTGAGTTTGAAAAAGTTTTCACCCACAGCGTTCTCTGTTATTTTTCGCAAAAAACGGCACAACCTAACAGGTTATGCTAC
>JAPPMR010000045.1 GCA_028818995.1 Candidatus Poribacteria bacterium
TCACCAGAAACGTTTCGTCAAGGTATCATTCTTGCTGAAATCCTTGGGAAACCCAAAACACTGCGAAATAGGAGATGACAAAAACACTTCCATTTTAACGGTGCCTTGATGGAGATTTGATTTCTCGTTGTAACCAGAGTCGTAAAACACTTCTTATACCATCTCTAAATAATGATATTACATTATTTCATAAATCGGTTGTCCGAATGCAATACCCTCTTCTGTAGGAGCGACCTCCTGGTCGCGACCCACCGAATACCATACGGGGAATCATGCAGAATGCCACACGCGCATTCTGCCAACGGCATTCATACCCGACAGACGCCAAAAAGGCGTGTGGCGTTGATTTGGACAAATGCCTAAATGGCATTTGTAGCGTTGATTTCTTGATTTGGCGTATTCGGTGTTGATTTGGACAAATGCCAAAGGCGCATTTGGCGTTGATTCGAGGTCGCTCCTATAAAGAAACTCAAAAATCGGAACGAAACTTTGTCAATTAGAAATGATATTAGATACTCATAATTTACGGGAGTTGTTTCATGGATTATTTTGTATGGTCAAGGATTATAGGACCGCTGGCAATTGTGATTTTCGTAATTTATGTGATCATTTCAAGCAATAGAGCTGTGAAGGAGTTAGCCCAGAGAAAATCAGAATCAGAAAATCGGGATGATGCATCAATCAAAAGTGAAAGTGCTATTCCACCGATTGTTGAGAATTATGGAGAATTGCTCTCTGAAGCAGAATCAACGCAGGAAACTGTGGGAAGTACTGAGGCAGATATACCAATAGTAGCAGGTCAATCTGAAGAAGTAAAAGTTCAGGAGATAGTTCCCGATAGAAAAACAATAGAACCGCCATCCATTCCAGTGGATTCTCGGATGGCGCTGTCTACAAAACCATTACCTGCCACCTCTCTGCTTGATTTGTCTCCCGATACGTTTCGTCAAGGTATCATTCTTGCTGAAATCCTTGGTAGACCTAAGGGGTTACGTCGAAGACTGTAATAGTGAACTCTGCTTATGTCCGTAGTTTTGAAAAGTTTGAGACTACGGACATTTTTAGTACCTCGGAAACTATAATTTACAAAACGTGGATTTAGAAAATGCCTCGTCAAGTTTTTCAATTTATTTTTCTATTTCTATCACTGTTTCTTGCTTGTGGACAACAACACCCAGAAAGATCAATAAAAACAGATACTGTTGAGGTTGAGATACCGCCTTATGCCCGACACCTCAAAGGCTTTAAAATTTGTCTCGACCCAGGACATGGCGGACAGGGACACATCCCAGGTTATAAACGCGGTCCAACAGGTCTTCGTGAGGCGGAAATCAACTTAAAGGTTGCCAACTATCTAAAAAAATTGTTGGAACAAGCAGAGGCGACCGTCATCATGACTCGCGTTGATGATTCATACATTAGCCTTGCTGATCGTAGTCAAATTGCTAACGAAAATCATGCCGATTTCTTCATCTCGCTTCACCATAACGGAATTGATAATAACCCAGAGATTAATTATACCTCAACGTGGTATCACGGTGATGCCGATGAGTCCCGTCCAAGTTTAGACCTTGCGCGCTACATTCAACATGAAGTCTCTAATGCAATGCGTTTACCTAAATTCGCATCAACGGGTCTATATTCTGATAAGTTAATTGTCGCATCAGGTTTCGGTGTTTTACGTTTGACAAAATGTCCAGCAGTCGTATGTGAAGCATCTTTTTACACCAATCCAGAAGAAGAGGCAAGATTGAAAAACGATGATTATCTCAAAAGGGAGGCGTATGGTTATTTTCTCGGCATTGCACGATATGTTGAAGCGGGGTTCCCAAAAGGTGTGCTGATAACTCCCAAACATGAATCTGTTATACAAACCAAAACACCTACACTTAAAATTCAGGTAAAGGACGGACTACACGAACGTGGCGCGTGGATGCTTAAACGTCAGCAAGTTTTTACCAACGCCATGCAAGTAAAAATAGATAATGTGAACGTTCCGTTTAAATACGACCGTGATAAGGACATAATCACTGTCCACATCAAAAAACCTTTGTCTAACGGTATGCATTTGGTCCAGACAGAATTGGTAAATTATTATGGGAATCATAGTCTTCCCAAACCGCAGCAATTTAAAGTCGCACCTCCCGCTGCTAAACTGAAACTGAGCGCGTGGACAGATACCCTCCCCTATGATGGTAAAAGTTACGTTGGCATCACTGTAACCGCCCTTGATGCTGATGCAGTGCCGATTGCAGACGACGAACTGATCAAAGCAAAAACTACCAACGGCACTCTTACAAAAATCGATAATCTTTCAAAAGATGGTGCTTCACATTTTTATCTGCATGCTCCAGAAAAACTTGGGACTGCGACAGTGGAAGCAGCCTACGGACAAACTCGCAATTCGCTGAAAATTAACTTTGCGGACATTAATAATGGAATTTTACAAGGACAGGTTTCCGATGCAAACTCTGGTGACCCGATTACCGATGTACAATTACATGCTGATCCTAAGTTAACTGCTGCTACAGACATTGAGGGACATTACTTTATTAAGACCGATTCTGGAATAAAAAATTCGTTTGAAACAACATTACACTTTTCAAAACCCGGATTTTATCCAGATAAACACCAAATTAGCGTTGAACTCAATAAGGCAGCAGTCGTCAATGCGAAACTTCATGGTATTGCTGACGGTGCTTTCGCTAAAACTGTTCTCGTGCTCGATTCAAAAACAGATACGTCCAAAACACATCAACTCATTACCAAGTTAAAAGAGATGTTAGAACTTGCCGGTGCAAAAATTCACGTTGTTCATACACCCGGAGAAAAGGTTTCTACAGAAAAACGAATTGAAACTGTTAACAATATTGAAGATGAAGGATATTACTTGCAAATAAACCACATTCCACAACGTAAAGGTAAACCTTCAGTTGTTGCCGCACATAACCACGGCAACCAAGGCACAGAGACGTTTCAAAAACGGATACTTGCACAATTTAACCAAAAACTATTTGAGACACCGATTGTCACCGTGCAGGATAGAGAGACACCTGTAATCCAACAGACGAACAAAATGGCGATGACACTTGAAATCGGAACTTTAGATTATCCTGATACTACCGCTGAGCAAGAAGCATCTGCTATTTTCATAGGTGCATGGCTTTTCCTAAAAAAGGAGACAGAGATTGATACTGAAAAATTAGAACGTTTCATGTTATACTTGAGACAGGCACGAGGTGAATGAAAGTGAAAATCACTTCGGAGATCACCCAATTGCAACTCAATCATCCGTTCAAGATTTCCCGAAGGGGTACAGATGCATACCGAGAGGTTATTTCTGTAGAAATTGATGGAGGGATCGGTGAAACTGCACCTGCACAGTTCTATGGAGAGACTGTTCAGACAGTTGCCTCAGCGTTGGAAACACTTTCTCTAAAGTTAGATGGAAACCTTGATGAGATACAGGACGTGATGGCGGGTATTGAATCAACGCTTGATGGTAATTACGCTGCAAAATCCGCCATTGATATGGCACTGCATGACAGATTAGGAAAAAAACTCGGTGTGCCGCTTTACAAACTGTGGGGACTTAACCCACAAAAAACGCCATGCACCTCGTTTACCATCGGTCTTGACGAACCAGCAGTGATGGCGAAAAAAGCACTACAAGCAGACGCGTATCCGATTCTTAAAGTTAAACTTGGAACACCACGCGATATTGAGATAATTCAAACGCTGCGAAACGTCACAAATAAACCGATATATGTTGATGCAAACACAGCATGGGAACCAAAAGAGGCTGTAGAGAAAATCCATCAACTTGCACAGTTCGGCGTAGAGTTAATTGAACAACCTACAAAACCTGATGACATAGCGGGACTGAAGTACGTCCGCGAGCATTCAGAATTACCGATTATCGCAGATGAAAGTGTGAAACGGGCAGGCGATATCCCCGCATTGGCAGAAGTTGTAGATGGAATTAACATCAAATTGGTCAAATGTGGAGGTTTGTTAGAAGCATTGCGGATGATACATGTGGCACGCGCACACGGATTGCTTGTAATGATCGGTTGTATGATAGAGAGTTCTCTTGGTATCACTGCTGCAGCGCACTTAACGCCACTTGTAGATTACGCAGATTTAGACGGAAATCTGTTAATTTCAAATGACCCTTATACCGGTGTAACACTTGATAATGGTAAGTTAATTTTACCGGATCGTCCTGGCATCGGTGTAACAAGAATCTGATGCTAAAATAACAATTCTGTTTCTTGATAAGAAACACCCAATATGGAAGTAAAAATAGAACAAACATCACCTGGTGAAACATCAATAAGGACAGGGCAATAC
>JAPPMR010000590.1:0-4063 GCA_028818995.1 Candidatus Poribacteria bacterium
TGAGGCGTTTCGCGGCAATTTCAACGATGTCTGCCCTTTTGGGATTGACACCTGTCGTTTCCAAGTCGTAGATAACCATATCTGCCATGTTTGGGGTTTCAAAACGACTCAGTAGGCGTTGACATAGTTTAAGCGCAGCAATACTCCGCACTCCCTCTGATTGTAGTTGAATCCCACCTATCTCCTCAGAGGCGGCGGTTCCGATGAGTATTGTTCGCGCTGTCCCGCTTTCTGCAAGTTCAGCAAAGTCTCCGATAAGAAGATTAACTGCGTTTGGATTTAGTATTGGTTCACTTCTGCTGACACCTGAAGTCGTAGGTTGAGCGTCTTGTTCCTCAACATTTGATTCTTTAGGTAAAAATTGGATTTGTACATTTTTATTTAGATAGGTCTTTAACGTTTGATGGATAATCTCCGCTGCACAGTATTCATCAATTCCATAGTTTGCTATAATCTGAATTGATTCACCTCGATCAATTGCACTATAAAGCACATCCTGTGCAAGTGCCAGATTCTGCATCTGTGGTTGTACTTCAATGACCGACAATTCTTTAGCACGGTAGGGTGAACGGAATAGTTCTAATCGTGCAAAGAGTTTCTGTACGATTTTATCAATTGTTTCTCCGCCAATATCTTCGTTCAATGCATCAAGTTGTTCCCAAAATCGGTGGATATTTCGGCGCGTCAAGGGTCCGACATCCTCTGGGTATTCTTCAATATTCTTCAAGAGTTCCGCCAACGTTAGTTCTTTACGTTGTGCTAACCATTTCAGGCGAACCCATGTCAAGTCGTCAATCCGTTTTTGAGGGAAATTGATAGCGTATTCAAGGTCGCGCGGGAGTTGCCATTGGACAAAACAGAGATATGAGAGGATACCTTTAAGATTCTCATCATCAAAGGAATTGGTCGCTCTAATCCGCTGAAATTCAATACCGGTTCTTAGTAGCTCTTCTTCTAAAACATCTGCGAGTCTATGCGTCCGGTAAAAGACTGCAATATCGCGATAAGAAAAATTACGTTGCTTCACCAAGTTTCGGATGATCTTGATAATATTCCGTGCCTCTTCAGATGGAGTGCCGAATGTATAGTGATAGATATTTCGACCTTCATCTTTGTGGGTGATGAGGGTATGCTGTTGCTGCCGTAGCGGGTTTCTCGCGATTACTTCCTGCGCAGCGTGTAAGATCGTTTCACTACACCGATAGTGGTCATCTAATGTAACAACTTGTGGATCAAAATCAGTTTTGAAATTGTCAATATACTCTGGATTTGATCCGCGCCAACTGTAGATAGATTGATCCGCATCTGCAACAACCATCAAATTATGTTCTGGAGCAGCACAAAGCAGTTGTAGGAGACGATATTGGACGTTGTTCACATCGTGATATTCGTCTACAAGGATATGTGAGATGGTTTGATGGTATTCCTGCTGCACCTCTGGTGCTTGTTCAAACAGTGTCACCGTTTTTAGGAGGAGGTCGTCAAAATCGAGGGCGTTGTACTCAACGAGTTTGTTCTGATAGGTTTTGAACGCATTTTGGATATTTGCTTCTGCATCTGGATCATCTATTTCAATGAGAACATCTGGATCAATAAATAGGTCATCTGTTGCGTTATCAAGTTTGCATTTGGCATCGCTGATGATATTCCGTAGTCGCCATGGCGGGTAGTTGTGCGGATTTAGATTGAGTTCGTTGACGACTTCCAATAATATTTCGTCTTGGATTTCTTGATCAAAGATAGCAAAGTTTTCGCTTAATCCAATATGGTGGGCATGCTCCCGAAGCACCTTAACACAAAAGGCGTGAAAGGTATTGACTTTGATGTTAGAACCGTGCGGTTCGCCGATTTCGTTATTGACGCGATCGCGCATCTCTTGTGCGGCTTTGTTAGTAAAAGTGATCGCAAGGATGCTTTCTGGTTTGATTCTGTGTTGGCGAATGAGGTAGGCGATACGGTGGGTGATGACTTTTGTCTTGCCGGTGCCGGGTCCTGCAATAACAAGTATAGGCCCGTCTTTATGGATTACAGCCTCTATCTGTTTTTCATTCAAATCATGGAGCATGTTCATCTGTGTTTACCACAAGAAATTGTATTGTCTTTTAGGGTTTATAGCAAATTATGTAAATAAGTTCACACATATATTCTGTAGGAGCGATCTCCGAATCGCGACGAAACCACTAATAGTCGGGAATCGGAGTTCCCTCCTACCAGCTCAGATATAAAGTTAATTGTAAAATCCACTATAGTATGGCACAATATCACGACAGGGTAGATTTTGTCTTCACAGGTGTTTAGTATATCTTATTTAACAGGAAAATACAAGCCTTTTTGAGCAGCAACGCTTTTGACTCTCACAGCAATTTATGGTATGATTTCAAAAAGGCTTAAAGAGCAGATATTAGATCATCTACCAATCAGCAATTTTTAGTAAGCACAAATACATTTTTTAGAAATAGAGAACTCAATAAATGAAGATCAGAAGGGACATCCTTTTCATTTTACTTTTCGCCTTAACTTTGTTTAGCCTAAGCCTCTTTGCTCAAGATTATAATAGGTGGCAACTTCCTGAAGGTGCCAAACTACGAATTGGAAAGGGCAGAGTGCATGATATAAAATATACGCCGGACGGTAAGCGTGTTGCTGTAGCAACGAGTATCGGAATTTGGATATATGATGCCCATACGCACGAAGAACTTGCCCTTCTCACAGGACATACAAGTTGGGTAACAGCAATAGACTTTCCTGCAGACGGTCGTTTCCTGGCAAGTGTGGGTTTTGATGGCACGGTCCGATTGTGGAACATAGACATAGGAGAACAAACTGCTGTTTTCCCTGGACCTAGAAGCGGTGTCCAAGACATCGCAGTGTCACCTAATGGCAAAACATTAGTTAGTAGTTCGTGGGAAACGCTTATTCTTTGGGATATAGAAACAGGTAAAATGCGAAAACACCACACCAAATACGATGGTGTTGGTCTGGGCCAGCGTATCAAAGATTCCTTCAGCCGATTTCTACAACCAAGACGAGTAAGACGGTTGAAAAATGCAAATGACACGAATCCCAATGTGATTAATGCATTGGCTTTCTCACCTGATGGGAAAACCTTTGTGAGTGGACACTGGGACGGGGTTGTGCGAATCTGGGATGGAGAAACAGGTCAGAGACTTTTGACGCTTAGAGATCACAAACGTGAACACTTAAAAAGTTTAGCATTCTCACCCGATGGAAAAACTTTTGTCAGCGGTGCGTGGCCGCACAGTATCCAATTACATACTTTTCAAAAAGACAAACCCCAGGCACGTCCTTTACCCTCGGTCGCTTATCCAAGTAATTTAGAATTTTCACCAGATGGTACCATGCTTTTCGGGACCGGGCGATTAATTCATAGCGATCATACTGGAAAGAAAGATTTCGTTCATGTGTGGGAAGTAGATACTGGTAGACTCATGATGTCCGCCCCTACACCTTATGGTGATAGGGTGATAGCACTTGCATCTTCACCTGATGGAGATACCATTCTAACCGGTGGTTGGGATGGTACAGTTCACTCGTGGGACACAAAAACGTTGAAATATTCAAAATTTAGCTTAGGACACACCAGATTTCACGGTAGAAAGTTGTTGTTCTCTGACGATGGAAAAACAGTTAGGTATTGGAAAGACAAAGATCACATACAGTCCTGGGATATAGATACTGGAACCTTGCTCACGGGGAAACAAAATGATGAGGCAATCAAACAAGTAATTCATCCTCAATTGTCACGCTCACCAGATGGAAAAATTTATCTGGAATTTTACGCAAAGCGGACGAAGATTCGGTTGCTTGATGTTGCATCTGATAAACATATTTCTGACATAGCTGGGCATAAGGACATAATCCGTGCGTGGGCATTTTCACCCGACAGTAAAACACTTGCGACTGCAAGCGAGGACAGGACAATTCAATTGTGGGAAGTAGCAACTGGAAAACAGATTATGAGTTTGCGGACTAATACAAATATAACCTATGCAGTCGCATTTTCTCCAGATGGAAAAATACTTGTAGGTGGAAGTGTTTATGA
>JAPPMR010000590.1:4073-4352 GCA_028818995.1 Candidatus Poribacteria bacterium
ATCAACCAACACAAGTCAAACCTTATTCGTTTATGGGAACTTCCGAGTGGCAGAACCTTGAAGACGCTTGAGGGGCATGTAGGAGCTATTGGCGCTTTCGGTTTCTCAAATGATGGAACAACCTTCGCAAGTAGTGGAGGCGGAGTAATTCTCCTCTGGGATTGGGAGAAAATACTTCAATCAACAAAATAATCTTTCAGTTCGTCTAACACCACAGTTGCATAACCACCTGCGGGCAACGTAAAACAGAGGCGTAACCCCACATCAACGGATTTAACC
>JAPPMR010000082.1 GCA_028818995.1 Candidatus Poribacteria bacterium
CCGATTCCCGACTATTAGTGGTTTCGTCGCGATTCGGAGATCGCTCCTACAGGATTTTGAAATCGGGCTTTCAAAGCCCTCCAACTATTTATGAGATAGGTTGTAGATCGGGGAGGGCGAAGTAAAACGCAACCGACAATATGCTTTGTACGAAAATTTTACATACCCATACAAAAAAGGTGCGGTTGGGAAACCGCACCTACCAGGGATAATCATATTTGTGCTTAACCATCCAGATGGAAGATAGCCATTTTCAACTCAGTCATCTCTTCAATAGCGTATTTCGGACCCTCTTTGCCCATACCGCTCTCTTTAACACCACCATACGGCATTAAATCCGCACGCCACTGCGTACCCCAGTTCACCATTAGGTTGCCAGATTCGACCTCACGGACAAACCGCATTGCCCAATCAACGTTCTGTGTGAAGATAGCAGCACTCAATCCGTAGTTTGTATCGTTTGCGAGAGTAATAGCTTCGTCAATGTCGTTGACACGCGTCACACCGACAGCTGGTCCAAACACTTCATCACAAGAGATTTTCATCTCAGGTTTTACGTTAGCAAGGATAGCAGGCGTGACAAACTGATCCTGCTTTTCACCACCCGTGAGCAGTTCCGCACCGTCTGACACTGCCTCCTTAATCCATTCGGTAACGCGAGTAGCATCTCCTTCGCGAATCATCGGTCCCATCCGCACACCAGATTCCAATGGATTGCCAATGCCGATTTGCGAAACCTCCGCTTGGAATGCATCTAAAAAATCGCCGTAGATTTTCTCATGTGCAATGACGCGCTGCGTTGAGATACACACCTGTCCCGCATTGGAATAACCGGATGCTGCCGCCGCACGTGCTACCTTCTCAGGATCCGCATCGGGCATGACGATGAGTGGGGAATTTGAACCGAGTTCCATAGTAACCCGTTTCAATCCTGCAACCTTACAGATATGTTCGCCGACATCACGACTACCAGTAAAGGTAATCTTTCGGACGCGACGATCCGCACAGAGCGTATCTCCAATCTCACCACCGGGCCCTGTAACACACTGAATCGCTTCAGGAGGCGTGCCTGCTTCTAAAAAGAGTTCTACCAATTTCAGAGCAGAGAGCGGTGTATCCGTTGCGGGTTTGATGATAATAGCATTTCCACCAGCAATGGCAGGACCCGCTTTGTGGCAGACAAGATGCAATGGGAAGTTGAACGGACTAATGCCAGCGACAATTCCACACGGCACACGCACTGTAAAACCGAGTCTGTTTTTTACACCGGGTGCCCCTTCGAGTGGAATAGTTTCACCGGTTAACCGTTTCGCTTCTTCTGCGGAGAGCGCAATAATTTCGGAAGCGCGTGTTGCCTCAACGGTCGCTTCGGCTAATATCTTCCCTTCTTCACGGGTGATAACCTCGGCAAGTTCTTCTGCTTTTTCTATCATCAAATCCGCAACTTTCCGCAAAATTTCATAACGTTCATAACCGGTCAACCTCGCCATGATTTTTGCGCCGCGTTCTGCGGTCTGAATAGCGGTTTCAACGTCGTTTGCATCCCCTTTCGGCACAGTATCAACAACCGAACCGTCAAAAGGACTCAGGACATCTATTTTGTTAGATTTGTCAACCCATTCTCCACCAACGTGCATTCGCATAGTGTGTATTCTCCATTTCTGTTTCGGCACGAATGTGCCTTTTATCGTAGATTTAGAATTAATTGGATATTCTTGAACTGTGAATCAACGCCAAATGCGCTTTTGGCATTTGACGGGAGGGAACTCCGATTCCCGGCTATCAAGGTGTTTCGTCGCGATTCGGAGATCGCTCCTACAGGCAAACTGTATAATTATTTCAATAACCCATCATAATTTACTTTTTGGACTTTAACAAACCCCATGTAGTGGTTGCTTTTCCTGCTGCCTCAACAGCAGCATAATCTGCTAAACCAGTGTCCATAACATCGTTAACTTGTGCTTCAGTAAGTGCTTTCGTGAAAAAACCGACTTCATCAAAAAGTCCCGTTGCAGCAACGTTGCCAGGACGCGCTCCTATCCAGATGGGTGTTATACTGGTATCAAGTTTTCCATTACTCGGACTTTCACCATCTAACTTGCCATCAACAAACATCTGAACCTTGCTACCATCATAGACTTTCGCTATATGATGCCACTTGCTATCTGCAACAATGGTTTTACCGTCAATACGACCTGGCCCTTGTGCAGCATTCCACATGAAAACAGGGTAATGATCCTTGTGAATCCATATATCCAGATGTCGGACCTTTTGGGGCTCGGGCCAGACATCTCCATTCCGCCAAACGACGTACTGCCATGTAGTAGGATCCAACTTGACCCAAGCGACAAAAGTATAGGGGTCAGAGTTGAAAACGTCATCATGGTCAACACGGACGTAGCTGTCACCTTTGCCCGGGAATTCCAATGCACCACCGAATTTGCCATCACCTACCCACTTTAGGTTGCCTTTGATGTCACCATCGTGTCCACTGACAACATCTTTTACCACTTTTCCACCGTTTTCATTGAATAACCATGCACTTGCTAAACCGAGTTGCGCCGCATGAGCAGTAAAAACTGCTCCGATAATAAGTATTGTCAAACACAAAATAGTCGTTTTCATGTTGTTTTCCTCCTTTGAGGTTACTAAAACGGTTTTAGACGCGGCAATTGTCAAGCGCGTCCTCATCTAATTCAACGCCTAATCCTGGTTTATCTGGTATAGTCGCATATCCGTCCACAAGCGGAATAGTTGAAGGTGTAACAATGTCAAAGGCACGCAGCGCATTTAAAGTAATTGAAGGCATAGTCGCATTGCGCATAACCGCAGCAAGATGCATAACATAAGTGGTCGTAATGCCGAGACCGACAATTTGTATCCATACAGGCAGGTGCGCCGCGTCAGAAATAATTGCTTCACGTTTAGCGTTAGCAGCACGCGAGTCTGGGTAAGCAATAATAAACGAATCGTTCATCTTTGCCCGAATCGCCTCAACGGGATCCGGATTTCCGAAGTGAATTGTTATTGGCATATCCGTATGTTGCTTGATTTCTTGGTATCCGGCAATATCCGACTGTGGAATCGGAGTTTCAAACGATTCAATATTGTAGTCTTGAAGTTGTCGTGCAACTTCAAGCGTGTGTTCTGGTGTTTCAAAGGAGTCATTTGCATCCACGCGAAGTTGAAAATCATCTGGCACAACCTCCGCGATTGCCGCTACCTGTTCACGCACTTCAAACCACGGACGTGCCTTGATTTTATGAAGCCGATAACCAAGCGAGTATGCATGTTTTGCCTCTGCAGCCCACTCCTCTGGTGTCATATCAATAGACCAATATCCGAACGATGTTTTATCGTTTACCTTTTCACCTAAAAGTTGATGCACTGGCACACCGAGGGACTTGCCCATGATGTCGTAAAAGGCTTGTTGTAGCGGTGTCGGTGCCCATCCATTCATAAATTCAAACGGGTTTCTGCCGATATACCGTTGAACTGCTTCTTCCGATTGAAACGAACCATCACCAATACCAATAATCCCTGCATCCGTATGCACCTTGTAAACATGGTCAATTTGATAAAGATTACGGCGCGTCATCAGTTCGTAAATGCCTTCATGGTAAGGCACTCTGACCTTGATAACTTCAATTTGGGTAATTTTCATGATTCTGCCTCCCCGTATCCGAATAACGATCTTCTGTCTACCACTTGTGGATATAGAATGTTATTTAACGTTTTTAAATTACTATTCGTCACGCCGAATCCAGCTGACGACATCTTCCGCTTCACCTGTCCCACCTTCTACGCCATCACTCCCAAATGAGATTAGGTCATACCCGTATCGGTCATGCACACCGGGACGAATATAAATATATGGGTTGCCCCACGGGTCCTCCGTAATTGGAATTTGAATGTATGGGACTAACCAATTTATAGGAAGTGGTGGTTCTTCAGGTTTCTCCCAAAGTGCTTTCAATCCCTGTTCAGTTGAAGGATAATCTCCATTGTCCTTAGCATATCTATCAAGAGCGATGCCAAGCGTTTCAATGTCTTCAGCTGCACGTGTTTGTAATGCACGTCCTGCTTGTCCGAGCAATCTCGGTGCCAAAATCACAGCAGCAATCACACCAAGAACAACAACGACAACTAATACCTGAACGAGTGTTAATCCAGATTGTTTAGAATCAATTTGTATCACGTATGCGTCTCCGCGCTTTCCAATAATGAGATAATTTTGAATGTCTGCATGAGTTTATCACATGTCGCTGATTGTGTCAACTATAACTATTTCAAAGCCAGGGTTATTCAGTTTTCGGTTTTTCTGGTGTGTTTTATCACAAACGTTAATTTT
>JAPPMR010000155.1 GCA_028818995.1 Candidatus Poribacteria bacterium
GTGCAAGCCACCACGGAAGATTATATGAACTCGTTTTCCAAAGCACTACGCAAACCGTTGTAAAATTAGCAAGTCGTGCAGTCCTCGTGACAAAATAAATCTGCGTAACTCATGAAGTGCTTCCTACCTCGCACCATGCGGAGGTAAATATGGAACCTAAGGATGAAGCTCGCAAACACATATTAACGGACGCGGACGAAATCATTGAACATAACTGTCTTTTGGAAATTTCTACGGATATGTTCGGGTATATCAGTTGTGACGGTAGTTTTCTTGCTTTTAATTCGGCGTGGGAAGAAAATCTCGGATTTACTAAATCGGAACTCCAAAGTCCGGAATGGCACGTGTTTGTACATCCGAAGGAACGGCAAGGCACACTCACTGAACTTGAGAAGGTAAAAACAGGTAAACACCATACTGCTACCTTTGAAAGCAGATTTCAATGCAAAGATGAGTCTTACAAGTGGTTAAGATGGCGCATAACAAAAGATCCGAAAAAACAAGGCTGTTACGTCGTCGCAACAGACATCACGCCGCAAAAGCGGCTGGAAGCGAAGTTGAAAGAGAGTGAAACCCGCTTTCAGCAATTGGCAGCGAAGCGCGCGCAAGAGGGTGATCTGCTGCATACCCTAATGGAGAATACACCCGACCACATCTACTTCAAGGATCTGGAGAGCCGGTTCATACGAATCAATCGCTCTTTGGCGGAACGGTTCGGTCTAAAGAATCCCGCCGAGGCAGTCAATAAAACGGATTTTGATTTCTTTACCCGTGAACATGCCCAACAGGCGTATCAGGACGAGCAAGATGTCATCGAATCTGGAAAACCAATTGAAGGTATACAGGAAAAAGAGACTTGGCCCAACGAACAAGATACGTGGGTCTCAACGACCAAAGTTCCAATTCGAGATAGAGAAGGACGCATCAATGGAACGTGCGGCATTTCACGGGATATAACGGAGTACTATCGCGCACAACAAGCCGTCCGAGATTCTGAAGCAAACTGGCGTTCTCTTGTTGAAAGTGTCCCTGACCTCATCTCAACGATGACCCTTGACTATCGCCTCGAATTTATCAACAGGCTCCCCCCTGCCCTCGGATTAACACCGCAAGACATCGTCGGAAAAAGCGTCTTTGAATTTCTCACTGAAGAACATCATAAAGGGTTCAGGGAAGCCTGTGCCCGGGTCATCGAAACTGGCGAAGTTGCGACCTATGAAGTTCAGGGACTGATAAGTGGATATTGGTACGCATCCTGTATCGGTCCAATTCAACAGGACGGAGAATTGGTTGGGTTCGTGATGGCATCAACGAATATCACGGATCGGAAGCAAGCAGAAATTGAATTGCAGCACAGCGAAGAACGTTTTCGTCGTGCCGTACTGAGCGCACCGCTACCTATCATGATTCATGCTGAGGATGGTGAAGTCTTGCAAATTAGCCGGGCGTGGACAGAATTAACGGGGTACACCCTCGAAGATATACCTACAGTCTCAAAATGGTTGGAGCAGGCGAATAATCAGGAAGCTGAGAAGATCAAAGCACATCTTGCCCAATTGTATAGTTCTACGGAGCGCGTGGCAGAGGGCGAGTATGAAATTTTTACCAAGTCTGGCAAAAAACAGATTTGGGAGTTTAGTTCATCGTTGCTTGGTGAACTTCCGGGTCCAAGTAAAAGACACTTGGGTATTAGTATGGCTCTGGATATTACAGAGCGGATAAAAACCCAAAAGGCGATGCAACAAGCGAAAGAAACAGCCGAATACGCAAGTCGTGCGAAAAGTGATTTTCTCGCGAATATGAGTCATGAACTGCGCACACCGTTAAATGCAATCATTGGGTTTGCTGAGATTCTGCGGGATGAACTCGTCGGGAGTATCAACGATGAACAGAAAGAATGCGTCAATGACATCCATATTAGTGGTGAACATCTGCTGGAGATGATTAACGACATCCTCGACCTGTCAAAGATTGAGGCTGGGAAAATGGCACTACAGTTGGAAACATTCTCTATTGTTGAAGCGGTCGAGGAAGTGAACGCTATTATCACTGCGCTTGCTGTAAAGAAAGATTTGGATCTCACCTTGAACTATAATCGGAACAGCATGATCGAAGCCGACCGGGTTAAATTCAAGCAAGTCTTCTACAACTTACTCTCCAATGCAGTGAAATTCACGCCGGAGGGTGGCAAAGTTGCAACGGAGTTAGAAATTACCGATACGGAACTGTCTGCCCAAGTTATTGATACGGGTATAGGGATCGCTGAGGAAGACCAGGCGAAACTCTTCGCTCCATTTACACAGATTGATACGTCAAAATCTCGGCGGTATGGTGGAACGGGGCTTGGTTTAGCGTTGACACATAGACTTATCCAGTTGCATGGCGGCGAAATTACCGTAAAAAGCGAAGAAGGGAAAGGGAGCAATTTTGCTCTGAAGATTCCCTTACAACACTTAAAAGATAAAGTCGGTAACGGATCTGATAAGGCAGCGTAGAGAAACTGGGGCATAGAGGTTTGACAACATCTTTCCATCCCGCTTCGGAACTCCTTGCTTGAACAAAGGGCGACCCGTGAAAACTGAAAACCCACCTCCAGTCGAAGAACAGGCAGAAACACCAAAGCGGATCTTGGTAATTGAAGACCAGGAGTTGAACCGTAAAGTTGTTCGGATTGTCCTACAATCAAAAGGGTATACAGTCGTGGAAGCGACTGACGCTGTGGAAGCAATCGCCAGTTTAGAAGAAGCAGTCCCGCAACTCATTCTCATGGATATTGCTTTACCCGGACAAAGCGGTGAAGATTTAACGAGACAGATTAAAGCAAATGTGGCGTGGGTACATATACCGATTATCGCGCTAACAGCTGCAGCGATGTCCGGGGACAGAGAACGTATTCTCAAGGCAGGCTGCGACGATTATCTTAGCAAGCCTATTGACATCAAGGTCCTGGTGGAACGCGTAGAAACTCACATCAAAGGACGGACACATGAACGAGGAAGCAACGCCTGAACTGCAAGAAACCGCGAAAATACTTGTTGTTGATGATGAACCGAGAAATGTCAAAATTCTCCAAATTCATCTCAACGCACGGGGATACACAGTCTGTACAGCCGCTGATGGACTTGAAGCACTTGATATCGTTGAGAAAGAGATGCCAGATCTCATCTTATTGGACATTAACATGCCGAAAATGGATGGGTTTGAAGTTGTCAAACAGGTCCGCGCGAATGAAGCAACCGAATTTATCCCAATTGTAATGATAACCGCTCTGCGGGATACACGTGAAAATCGAATCAAGTCCATTGAGGCAGGTGCCGATGACTTTATTGAAAAACCTTTTGACAGCGTAGAGGTACTTGCGCGGGTTCGTTCACTCTTGCGAATCAAGCACTACCAGGATACGCTCGCGAAATACAATGCTCGTTTACAAGAAGAACTCCAAATGGCACGGAGCATTCAAGAAATTCTGATTCCTCAGGATGGCGTACAGGAATTATCGGGGTTTCGTGTCGCCTCCCACTGTTGTCCTGAAATGGCTGTCGGTGGGGATTTTTTTGATGTCTGGGAAATTGCCCCGAATCGACTTGGTGTTTTTATCTCCGATGTTATGGGACACGGCGTTTCAGCTGCGTTTGTAACGGTTTTTATTAAAACAATTTTGGCGGAATTTCAGCAACAGATCGAGAATGATCCAGGACACCTACTTGAAATACTAAACACCCGTTTTAACGATCTCATTAGTTCAAGGCTGTTTATGTTTGCAACTGCCTTTTGCGGAATCATTGACCTCAGTAAAGGCGAACTCGTCTGTGCGAATGCTGGACATTCATTCCCACTTTTGTACAATGCACAGGAAAAAACATACCATCCTATCGGCGATAAGAATACGGGAAATGGGCTGGGCATTTGGCGAGATTCGGTGTATGAAACAACGCATTACCCATTTGACCAGTTGAGCAGAATGTTTCTCTATACCGACGGTGTTTACGAAGCCAAAAATCCGAAAGGTGAAGAATTTACAGTAGATCGGCTTCGACAAGTGGTGGGCACGTGGACGGAACAATCTGCAGCAGAATTGGTCACCAACGTCTCTGAGGCTATTGATACCTTCACCGATAACTGCCCAAAAGATGATGACCTAACGCTTATTGCTATTGAAGTTTCGCGGGAGAATTAAATTTTTAATATCGCTGGGTTTTGGAAAGTGAAAAACGACGCGGACATCCGTTCCACCTGCCTCGTTCGGTTGCATTTCATGCATATCCGAAAGAGTTTTCACGATAAAAATACCGTGTCCCCTTTCATTACTTGGGGAACGGTTCGTTTCAATCTCTGAAAGTCGTTCATCC
>JAPPMR010000818.1 GCA_028818995.1 Candidatus Poribacteria bacterium
AAATTGCAGATTTTTCTTACAATTTTTCAAAAATATTGTGAAATACGAAGAAAAAGTGGAATCGGTGGTTTTCATTTTGCTTTGTGTTAGTTGTTATGGAAGTCATTCTTCAGGACACAAACGAAAAGTTTATGTTACAAAAAGAGACATTGGCAGCCTGTTCTGCTTCGCTATCGGTATCTGAAATCTTCTTGGCTATTTGCGATTGGCGTAGCAGTTTTTCTGCTTCAGCAGCTGCTTTTTTGTGTGGTGCGATATCGTGCTGATACCACCACACACACGCAATAGATAAAACTATCAGGAAACCAACGCCACCAAGAACCCATTTATTCGTCAGAAAATCGCTTAACATTTTAGACATCCTTTTGTTCATGTTTTCCCACGCCCATGTGCATGGGATGTTCGTTGGAACTATTAGAGCAATTTCCGTGCCAATTCAAGAATCCCACCGTTAAAGGATTTTACCATTTCTTTTACTGCGCAAAAATTGCGTAGTGCGAAAATTTTGCGTAGTAAATCAGGCAAATTTTGCGTAGTTTGAAAAATTTATGCAGAATTTGGTGTGTGCGTTGGTCTTAGAATGTCAATTTTGGTATTGACACAAACATCAGGCGATGCTTATAGTAGAATCCATAATTATTTATACATGACGGTAGGTTCGGTTTCCTAACCGAACCTGTGTAAATCGTGCAGTTAGAAACCGCACCTACCAGGGAGTGTAAACATATTTTTGGATTTCACTATAAAAGATAGAATTATTATTTTTGATTTGCAAGTATTGCTGGACAAAAAGGAACAGGCGAGGTAAAAACCTCGCCTGCAAAAGAGAAGCTGGAAGGATGTATCGGAAAAGCGGGTAAAGCTATTGATTCGCGCGCTGGAAGCGGTACACTCCGTTTTGCCTTGTGCCGATGTAAAATGTATTGCCATCAACGGCTAAGGATGTTGCCATGTGTGGCATTTCTGGGATAATCTGTTTCCACGTGTTTGTCTGCTCATCTGCTTGATAGATACCGCTATCACATACACCGTAAGCAGTTTCGCCATCGATGGCAATATAGTCTATCAAAAGGACATTCCCATTATCATCGGTGAGGTCGTGCCATGTTTCGCCATCGTGTGAACTCATAACCCCAACTTCTGTCAAGATGTAAACTGTTGAACCTGCGAGCTTTATCTCTCTGAAATATCCTGGAAATGCAAGGTTTGCAGTTATGTCGCTCCAAGTATCTCCGTTGTCTTGGGACAAGAAAAGTTCTCCGTGCCGTTTACCGGCATAGACGGTATTCCCAGATGCAGCAAGCGCGAATCCTTTTTCACCGCTGGCTAAGATACCGTCGTGATCTTTCAACTCTAAACCTGTGTCGGACCACGCCGTTTCGCCGAACCGCCATCTGAACAGTTTATATCTATATACCATGAAGACGGTATCGTCAGCGACTGTAAACGTTCCGTTTATCCTCTGTTCTTCAGTTATCTGGTCTTGTATGGCAGGAGTCATCCACTGCTGCATCATGAGAAAAACATGGTCAAAATCAAAATCAGGACTGATGTTTATATTGATCCTTATCGCCTCATTATTATTCCTCAATGCTTTCATACGCTTTTCTATCCATTCCACCAAAAACTGTTTCTTCACTTTGTTAATGTCAACGTTAGGATTATTTTTTATTTCCTCTTCACGCTTTTTTTCCCATTCCGTCTTAAACTGTTCTTTTGCTTTATCAGATTCGTTCTTAGACTTTTTTTCCAATTCCGTTTGTAAGGTGTCTATTGCAAAATCCGGTATACCTTCAACGGGTAGGAACACATCACCGTCATCAGAAAGACGAAAGAGCGTGACACCATCAGGTTGACTATTGCTTGCATAAAGCAGACCATTGGCTGCTGCAACTTTCATTTGCATTCTTCTAACAAAAGGCAAAGGTAAAGCTTTTTCGTCAATACTTATTAAGTCAACATATTCCCATGACTCTCCACCATCTGTGGATTTGAGCATTTCTGTAGGTGTTTGCGCGAATAGTACGTTTTTGCCCTTAATCAGATTTCGAACGTGAGAATTGACTATTCCGGTCATAAATGGATGCCACGAATTTCCGCCATCAGTTGAACGACTTATTCCTCTTATTCCTATGATGCTGGTGCGGTATAAATTGTCTTCGTCTAACGCGATAGTAGGAGACATGTTAACCATCCTAAGGGCCTCTTTAGGAACCGTCCATGTTTTGCCACCATCTTTAGAGCGTAGACCGTGACCAGACAATATCAGTGCGTCTCCAGCTGTGACAACTTCAACAGTGCCGATTGAATGTATGCGGGTTTTCGGTGTGATATCGGTCCAGGTATCGCCAAGGTCAGTGGAAGAGAATATTCCTCCGCGAGGGGGTCCTATCCCCATAGGTCCCTGCCCGACCATAGGGATCGGAATAGGTCCCTGTCCGACCACAGGGGCCGGAGGTACAACGCTTGTGCCTGCATAAAGCCTATCTTCTGCGGCTGCCAAAGATTTGATACCGTGTGATGTCGGCACCGGTAATTTTTCCCAGTCATCGGTAAATCGAAAAATCCCTTTGCTTGTTCCAATAAACAGGGTATTGTCAATAGCGAGTGCGTCATAAATGTGGAAAGGGAGTCTACCCAAAGGGAGGGGACTGGGAGGAAAATTGGGATTGTCTGCAGCATCACGATTAGGACGGGACTTGAGATTGACCGCCTCTGGGACGTTGTCTTCTTGCAGTATGGCACGCAAGGAATCTCCTATAAGTTCCCACGCATGACCGACATCCTCAAAACGAAGACGAAAGACATCCGTTCTAAGGACAAGGTACATCGCCGTATCCGTAGCAACCAATGCAACGGCACTGCCATCGGGGCGTCTGCCGAGGTTATCCCATGTTTTACCGTCATCAATTGAGGCTAAGATTTCATTGGAAGTAAGGAGATAAAGGGTGTTATCGCGTTCCGCCATTACTCCATCAAATATCTGATCCGGACTGCTGGAACTAACAAGTGTCCACATATCTGCTTTCTCTGTGAGTTTATAAAACTCAGTTCTTGTAATCGCGTAGAGAGTTTGGTCGGACGTAAGAAAAAGTTTTACGCCTGAATCACCAATACCTGCCGGTCCCTTTGTCTGAATCCATTCAGATTTTGCTGCAGGAAGGTCGGTCTCTTCTGCTTGCGCAGCTGCGAAAAGCAGTGATTCCGCTTGGAATCCAGTTTCTCTGTTTTTTCCAAGTGCGTCGGTTTTTCCAATTTGGGTTAGCGCATCGGATTTGCGTTCTAATTCACGGACAATAGGCGTGTCAACCAATTCTATTTTTACCTCTGATGCCGCTGCCAAACTGTAGGGCTTCTGGAAACGCGATAAAGTCCGAGGTCCCATTCCCACCATCAGCATAACCAAAAGGACCGATGCGAATGAGAGTCCCCACGGCATCCATGGCTTGCTGACGGAAGTAGACGCTGGTTTGATGCGCGCTATTTCACGCATGATGTTTTCGGTTAGAGTTGGTGACAATTGGAAGGCACCCGAGGCATCGTGGAGTAGGTGTTCTTGTTTCTCCAATCGCTTGCGGGCGCGGTGGAGTCGGCTTTTAATAGTGTTTTGCGATACTCCCAAGAATTGACTGATTTCTTCGCAAGACATTTCTGCCAAATAGTGCATCGTTACGACGGTGCGTTCGCTCTCAGGAAGTTTCTGGAGAAGACGTTTGACAATTTCGCGCTGGTATCGGATTGATACTGTTTTTTCGCGTTCTACCTCATAACGTGTATAGCACAATTCCTCAAGTTCCGCTGCGGGCATAGCGTCCAGAGATTCAGTAGGTTGCTGCTTTTTTCGTTGCCATGCAATACAGTGCCGCGAGGCAATGACATACAACCACCCTGGAAAATGTTGTGGCGGTTTCAAAGTTGATAACTTTTTGTATACTTTTAGGAATATATCCTGTGTAATCTCTTCCGCTATGTGAAAATCACCAATCTTTCGCCATACAAGGGAATGTACCCGTTTCTGATATTTGTTTACGAGTTCGGTAAACGCATTTTGGTCACCATCTAAAGTGCGCTGGATAAGTACAAAGTCGTTGGTCTTCATGTGTCACCCCAAAATAAGAAATGTCTTTGTAAGTTAATAACGCGTACCGTAGATTAAAAGGTTGCATAAAATGGCTTTTTCTATAAAAGCAAGGATATGTAGGGTTTTGATATTACAGTCAAATCTCAATCCCGATACATTTTCTTTGACAGAAACACAAGACGATGGTATGATAAATGGATAAATAGAATAGATGTGAGGGTTAGTTGTTTCAGATGAAAACCTGCAGGGCGTAGGTG
>JAPPMR010000242.1 GCA_028818995.1 Candidatus Poribacteria bacterium
GTGATAGAGATGGAAGGCTTAGGTTAGCGACATCTACCGGTCTCATTGAACATCACCTCCAGAATGGTGAAGAGGTGACGCACCAATCCCGTCCCGTCCGCGAGCCTTTAGTCGAAACACGCGTTTCACAAATCAAATTTGATGGAGATTACATCTGGTTTTCAAATTGGGGAGCCTCGCGAAATGGCGGAATCTTAAGGTTTCACCGACCAACAAAAACATGGCAGCGTTTTACCCGATTAGATATTTTCCGGTCTACTCAGAAAAAAACAATGACAGTGTTGCGTTGGACTAATGTAGATAAAGACGCTGTTTGGTTCACAACAGATTTTGGTGTTCTCCGCTACGATAAAGTAAAAGATACATGGCAACATTTTACGATGAAGGATGGGCTTTCTGTAAACGATCTGGACAAAATCGCTATCAGCGAAAAGAGTGTATGGATTGCTCCGATGATGGGTATGGAATTGAACCGTTACGATAAAGCATCAGGAACGTGGGAGATTATCACGCAACCTGAAAGGCAAGAACATAGGGAGAGTTTAAGAGGATTTGCTGTTGATGGACCGGAGGTATGGTTCGGTTCAGGAGATGCCCTCACTCGTTACAATGATGATACGAAGGAGTGGAAGGAATATAGACCGAGAGATGGTTTAGCAGGCAGGGGTGCCGAATGGATTACAATAGACAAGGATTTCGTCTGGGTTGCGCGATCCGAATGGGATAGAGGTAGCAACCGTCCTTTGTCACGATACGACAAAAAGACAAAGAAATGGGCAACGTTCTCTACCAATGACGTGCTTGCTGCGAAAACCATCAAACGCATCATCGCAACAGAAAACGATGTTTGGATACAATACAGACCTTGGGACAATGCGGTCACTCGATACGATAGACGCAACAAGGAGTGGACGACAATCACATCTGATCGTGGCACTCTTGAACTTGCTGCTGACAAAGACTATCTCTGGTTAGCCGCACCCAATGATGGGCTTCGGCGCTTTCATTTCGCATCCGGCACTTGGACATCATTTAAAAATATCAAAGGGCTACTACATAACCATGTTGGTGAATACGCCCTTGCTGTTGATGAAGACTATGTATGGGTCGGAACAATCCGTGGACTTTCCCGTTATGACAAAAAAAAGGAATCTTGGATGCCTCTTGCACCTTTACCGACCCTTTCAGGACGTACCGTCCGTACAGTAGATACAGATGAACGATTCGTGTGGGTAGGCACAGATAGCGGATTATCTCGATATGATAAGGATTTGGGCACATGGAAAAACTATAGGCAGACAGGCGGATCCGAGGAAATAGCAACACACAACGGACACTGGCATCGCCATAGACCTAAATCACGAGGGATGCTCTCCGATAATGCCGTCAGTTCCATTGTCGTTGATGAGCAATATGTGTGGGTAGGCACACGCGATGGCGCAAACCGATTTGATAAGATCGCACTTCGATGGGACCAATACAAAACCGAACATGGACTACCTGCAAACAGTGTGACATCTGTTAGCACTGATGGTAACAATATCTGGGTTGGCACACATTCTGGGATAGGAAAGTATCCACGAAATGCAGATGACCTCAACGCTTGGATCGCTTATACTTCTGGCACTGAAATTCAACCCTCTGCCGTATCTAAGGAGTTCGCTGAATCATTGGTTACTGATGAAATTTGGTGTATCACGGCAAGCAGAAAACATGTCTGGGTCGGCACACGCCGAGGCGTGAGCAAATACGATATTGGTAGAGACATTTGGAAGACAATCACAGCGGAGGATGGACTTGCGAGTGATGAGGTCAGTTGTATTGCCGTTGATGGTGATCGCATCTGGTTTGGCAGTGATCGTGGCGTGACATTTTACAATGAAAGAACAGAAGAGTGGCGCGCCTATACGACAAAAGATGGTCTCGCAAGTGACAAGATTACGACTATCGGTGTTGATGGCACTGATGTGTGGATCGGCACTTACAACGCTGGGATTAGTCGGTTTGATCAGTTAAAAGATAGCTGGACAACTTACACAAGGGAAGAAGGTTTAGCGCATAACGGTATTCTTTCTATGGCTATTGGCAGCACGTATGTCTGGTTTGGCACTTATCGCGGATTGAGCCGTTTTGATAAACGCACAGGAATTTGGACAACGTTTACAGAGGCTTACGGGCCAGAGGATATTTTGAGATAGTCATCAACTTAGCGATTCTCCTCCATGGTAGGTGCAGTTGGAAACTGCATCCATAGGTGTCAATTTAAGGATTTATTTCAGTTTAGACGATCTTTAGCACAACCAACGACCCCAACTTGAGTGTAGGGGCGGGTCCCTGTGCCCGCCCGTTGTTTCCTTTTCTAATACATGGCGGGGCACAAGGACCCCGCCCTACAGCGTGTGGCGGGATTTGTCTGCTAAATTGACAGTTATGGTGCGGTTTCTAACCGCATCCATTGTTGGAGGGTTTTTCAACCCCGATTTTATAGGTTGAGATTACCAAGTCTTCCACTCCTGGTAGGCGCGTTTTGATGAGGATTAATTTATTAATTCGGTAATTTGGAGAAATATCCGGTGCGGTTAGAAACCGCACCTACAGGGTTTGGGTAAAATTAGAATTACCGAAATATTTTATTAATCTTCATGTAAACGCGCCGTTGCTGTCTGAACCAAGATTCTCAGGATTACAAGATATCCAGGATTGTGAGTATCCGCACAGCATAAGCATAATCCTGAAAATCCAATAATCTTGAAAATCTTGGTGCAGACAACATAACGGCTAACCCTGAATAAAAACAGATTCATTCCTTAAATTGACACCTAATAATTAACGA
The DNA here is from genome assembly GCA_028818995.1 of Candidatus Poribacteria bacterium. Next base: position 2,834 of record JAPPMR010000242.1, read on the forward strand.
ACTCAAAGCCAATAACTGATTGCTGAAAGCAATAAAATATGGACATAAAAACAGGCACTCAAAAGTGCCTGCTCCCTTGTTTTCTACTCTTACTATTAAACTGCTTTCTTGTGTTCCACGCTGAAGCAGAGGATGTGTACAGTCTGTTCGGTAAGTTGTTCCTGTCTGGGCGCGTAGAATACGACTTCACAAACAGACGTAACTTCCTTGCAGATACAGAGGAAGAACGAGTCAGGCAAGATAACTTTGATTTTGACCGCCTTTTTCGGCGCGGCTTCCACAGCGTATTAGTGATTGAAGAGACTGCTGGAAGTGTCAAAAATATCCTGAGTCTCGGTGAGGTGCCCACAACATTTACAAAGTTTACCTTTGATCAGATTGACCTAAACGGTGTCCGTTGGGAGGTGCGTTCTAACCACACCGATTGGACAATCCTGATGGTTCCAGGCACGCTCAATCGCCTGAACGGTCATGAGGATAAAACAGAAGGATCAGGTATTGGATTACGCGAAGTAACAAAATTCGGTAAATCGCAGTTAGGACTCGCTTGGTACTTTCGCGAAACACCGGTATGGTCGGTGGACATGGAAACCAATTTCGCCAATTATGGATTGAAGGCAGAGTTAGCGGTAACGCCAAAAAACGCATTACAGAAAAACTTGCGTTCACGTTTCGACGCCACAACAACCGTGTTCAAGGCATTCCGAACCGTTGGGGACACACTCTTTCAAGCGGAGGCGTTTCGCGTCGGGCCACGATTTGATGCTTCCCGCTCTGTCGGCGACAACGATGACCAGGATAGATACTCCGATAATACATTTCCGGACCCACCTTCCCTGATTATTCCCGGTGACTTAGATAAAAACAATAACGGTATTTTCGACTACGAGGATGATATTCTGCTGTTTGATGTTGATGAGGATTTCCTTGATGAGACTGACCGAAACAACAACGGTATACGAGATGAAGAAGAAAACGATCAGGATCCAAATTACGAATTCGATGTAGGATTAGAAGGCGTGCGGCTTTTCATGAACCAGACAATGAGTCGTGAAAAAAGCGTCATTGACTTGCACCTTGGACTGCAAGTTGAAAAGAACCTAAAGTTCCGCAATATCCCCACCTCCAGAAAAGCGTTTGCTAACATGATTTACAGGAAAGAATTACCACGAGCGTCTTCGCTTGTGTTTGAAAATGAACTCAAATTGGTGAAGGACAATATCCCTGACGAAACGTGGTATTATGCAGGATTTTTGGGCAGACAAGATGAAAGAATCTATCAAGCCCAATCGGAAATCCAGGACATGGTGGAGGAAGGAGACCTCCAGTTTTTCTATGTTGATGGCGGCGTAGAAGTCGAAAAACGGCGTCCAGACCCGCTGCTGATGCAGAACGATCTGATTAATACCGCCAAAATCACGTGGGAATATCTCGGAATTGACCGCATGGTTACAACGGTTCGCGCCAAGCTACAATATGATATAGA
>JAPPMR010000442.1 GCA_028818995.1 Candidatus Poribacteria bacterium
CTCTATTCTAAGTGCACCTGCCTTAAAAATTCCACTTTAAAGTATACCATATACACAACAAAAAGTCAAATTTCTCATATAAACGATCCCACCGTTTTGCCTAATATTCACGTTGCTCTTTGAAGACTCGGTGCAGGAAATATACTGTAGAGATGCCGAGTCTGGTGAAGATAAAAATCGCAGTGCCGAGGTGCCTCTTTGACTTAGTATCGGTTTGGATTTGGGATGTGGGTGTTTCGGGTCCTGTTGTTATTGGCAGCGTTCTTGGTGTCGAGGTTGTTATATCCGGTGCCGGTCTACGAGGCGTAGGTTCGGATGTTTGGCTCACGTCAAGAATAAGTGCGAATGACTTTATGAAAGGTATAGCATATACTTTTTACATAAACTAAAAGCAGATGCAAAGACACCCACGATAAACGCAGGTTCTCCGTTTTGAGAAATATAAACATCATTCCTTAATCAACACCCTTAGCGGGATTATTACGCCAAGATTTTCGCCACGTATCAAAGTCAAAGTCATCACCTAAGCCTGCCCCTAAGGTTACTAATGAAAAAACCATGTCTTCAACCATTATTTCAATATCAGATGCTACATGAGTAGGAACCAACACCCTAACCATTGTTCCACCTGTTCCTGGACCATGCGGTTCAATAATAGTATAATGCCAACGGAAACGACAATCTATTATATCAGAAATAAACTCTTGCGGTGTTTGATCTTCAAAGTTTTTTGGAGAATAATAACCTGCAAGCGTAACAAGAATAGTTGTAAGGGCTTCTATGTAATCGTAGTTTCCTTGAACCATTTTAGACGTAATACCTGTATCAAGCATTGGTTGAATTTGTTCCAGAACAGCTAATCTGAATGTAGGTAGCGAATTAATATAAGCCACGGATGGTAGTTTTCTTTGTGATTCTTCGGCTATAGCCAGTTGAAATTCTGGTCGTGATTCGGTTTTCTTACTTTCTGCACCCTTTTTCATAGATGACGTTTCGCAACTGAAAAAAAGCAGAGATAGAAGTGCAATTACTAAATAACGTGAGTTTGATAATAAATATGGCATATAGAGAACCCCATTACGATTGCGTCATTTTGTTAGTATTCACGCTGTTCTTTGAAGGCTCGGTGCAGGAAATACACCGTAGAGATGCCAAGACCGATGAGAATAAAGAGAATAACAATCGCAGTACCGAGGCGACTCTTTGGCTCAGTGTTGGCTTGGGTTTTGGATGAGGGTGCTTCCGGTGTTGTTATTGGCGGCGTTCGCGGTGTCGGTGTTGTTATTTCCGGGGACGGTCTACGAGGCGTAGGTTCGGGTGTTGTTATCCTATTCGGTTTCGGGGCAGGATCTATTTTAGAAGGTGCTAAAGGCACAACCGATTCCACTTGTGTGCCGAAGGATGGCGGTAGAACACCAACGCCCCATCCTGTTCCAGTTGTTTCACAGTAGTAGTAGGTTGTACCACCGTGGGTGACCGAGGCTCCTGTGAAATCGCCACTGACTCCCAGGGCAATGTGTCCCGGCGTGAAAATCAACGCAGTCTTTTCTCCTAAACCGCGTAGGATCGCTGCGACCAAGATAGTCGTATCCTCACAATCGCCACCGCCCTCAATTAAGGTCTCAACCGCGTAACGCCTAAATTCATCATACCCTGTGGTCACGTCGTCGTGCGTATACGGCAGGGATTGGACAAAACTGAGCACAAAGTCCACGTGATCCTGTTTTGACCACTCACGACGCTGCCTGAATACATTCTGAAACTCACGTGTAAGATTTCCGAGCGTTGTTCTTCCTTCTTCAACTAACTGGGGGATATCGTAACGTTCTTTGCCGTCGTAGGAATTATACTTTTCAATGTCGATTGTCATTAGTCCGGTATAAGGTTTGCCCTTAAACTTCCAGACGTAACGTTTACCAAGTGTCTGTCGGTTATTCGGTGGACGCTGCTGGACAATACCTTCCACAATCCGAACGCCGCTGAGTGCGTTTTCTGCATTGGTATTTGCAGTGATAAGCAGGCTGCTCAGAAGTAGGGCGATGGGCAGTCTCATGGACATAGCGAACTATCCTTTTATGGGGCTGCTTGCTCAAGCCGATAAAATAGCAGAATTTCAATGCGGCGGTTTTTAGCTTTTAACATACGAGTCTTATTATGCTGCCTGAGTTTCTGTCGGTTATAAGTGCTATCATCAGTTGAACGTTCAACAGGTTTATACTCACCGAAAGAGGTTGCTGACATAAGGTGTTTCGCCGGATCTATTTCAATGCTGCGTTGTAAAAATTTATAAACCTCAATGGCGCGTAATGCTCCAAGATGTAAGTTGGAAGGCACATAAGCAGGACGGTCAGGATCGGCATGCCCTTGGATCTGTATCTCCTTGATATCCTTTAAATTTTTTTCTATTTCACCACCAACACGCCGAAGTGTTTCTTTCCCTTCTTCTTTCAAATCATATCTATCCGGTTCAAACAGGATCCGGTCACTAAAGTTGTAACGTTGCAGTGTCGCTTCGTTGTGAATCAAAATTTCCGTGTCACCATCATCTTCAAGACGAATTTTGAAGGAATCGCTCTCGACCTCTTCATAGTCAGTGTCGTACGCCTCAGCGATTGCTTCAATTATCTTTTTCTGTTTCTCTTCAACTTTAGCGATCGCTTCGGCTATCTCTTTCTGTTCTCTTTCAACTTTAGCTAGTTCTGCTCTCAGATCGTCTGTTCCGATGGAAAATGCGGCAATCACAGCAAACACTACAATCACCAATATCAAGACAAGCGTCAGCATTAAATCTGAAAAGGAGGGCCAAAAATTGAAATCTAATGTATTATTTTCCATCTGTTTTCTTTCGGGAAAATGGGTTAAGCTTGCTGAAAAATCGATTGAGCTTGCTGAAAAATGAACGTTTCTCCGGAGCACTCGTTCTTGATAAATCTATCTGTCTCGTCAACTGGGTAACAGCATCTGCTAAGGTTTGAGAGTTCTGCGAGATCTGTTCAATAGTTGCATTGAGCCTCCCGATATTCGCGTTCAGTGGCGTAACATCAGCTTTTTGGACTAATTCGCGAGACGCGTTACCTAACGTTTCAACATGCCCCTTAATTGCACCGATTGACTGACTGATAACCCCTGCATCTGATGTAAAGGATTTAATTGCAGTATCAAGACTGTGGATATCTGTCGCCAGTCCGCTGACATTGGTACTCAGTGTATTCACAGCTTCTTTTTGATTTTTGCTGCTCTCATCTAATTCTGTTAACAAGTTTTTGACCCTTTCATTTAAACTTTTGACACCGGTGAGTTGTTTCTCGTATTTTTCGTTCTGTTCTTTTATCTCTTTCTGTAACTCGCCGACGATTTCTCGCATATGAGCAACTAAATTTGCAAACGTTCCTCTCATTTGGTCTGCAGACTTTTGAATCGGTTCAGGGAATTTCTCTAACTGCTCATTAAGTGTTGTTAACCGTTCGTCGAAGACCCCTTTAATTTCTCCAACAGTCTCTTTAAGAGGCGTATCGAAATTCTCTAACTGCTCATTTAACGTCGTCAATCCACTGTCCAAGTCTTGCTGAATATTTTCAAGATTCTGAGTCAATCCAGTCGCAAGAGCATCTAATTGGTTTTTTAGTGTCTGTTGAACATTTCCGAGTTCCGTTTTCAACTGATCCTGCATATCTGAAAACTGCTGCTTGTTATCGGTATTAACTTTTTCAAACCACTCGCGATTCTCTTTATATATACTTGTATTCGTTTCTGTGGCCTTGTTAATAAACACTTGTAGTTCTTTGCTAATCTTTTCACGTGAATTGATATAGGTGGTTTCATAACTTTTTAGGGCATTTAGGATTTTGTCAATAACTTCTATAATTCGTGTAATATTTTTATTTTGATCATCTAACTTTTCTGTCTGTTGGTCCAATTTTTGGTTCGCCGCTTCTTGGAATTGTTCGTGGAGATTGCGAATCTCATCTTGAAAACCGGTTAACTGGGTAACGTTCGATGTAAATTTATCTGAAAATTCGCTAAGGTTCTGTAAAAAACCTCTGTTAAGAACATTTGCGAAATCGTTAAGGCTTTCTGTGAAGCCTTTGTTAAGCTCAGCCGCAGCGGTGCTGATAGACGATGCCGCCGCATTGATTTGTGTCCCCGACTCAGCTAGCGGTTCGGTAATCGCTTTGGCTTGTGTGAGACTTTTCTCGAATCCATCAGCGTTTGTTTGTATATTTTCGAGCAATCCATCAACCCGTACCGCAGTTTCGTAGCCACCTTGAAGGGTTTGGATGAGTTTTTGCGAAGTGGTCGGATAGAGTTGAGGCACCCA
>JAPPMR010000384.1 GCA_028818995.1 Candidatus Poribacteria bacterium
ATCACCACCAAGAAAAGTTGCTGTAATACCGAACTCTACAGACTTGGCTTGTTTTACTGCTAATGGAAATTCAGAACCCAAACCTGCTAAAAAAACGATGTCTACGGCAGGATCCACTGTATTAATTGCTGTCAATTGTTCAGTATAATCTATCGTCCCCATTTCGTAAAATTGATGCGTAGCAATCGTGCCACCTTGTGCTGCAAAGTCTTCAATAAACGTCTCCGACAGTTCTTCTGAATAGGAATCATCGGTTTCTGTGAGGACAGCGGCAGTCATTGCGTTCAATTCTTGTGCGGCAAACTTAGCTATTATTCTTGCCTGGTCGGGATCACGAATAGCACCCTGGAATGAGAAATTCCCGTTTCTGGTCACCTTCGGATTCGTGGGATAGGTTGTCATCATTGGGATGCCATGTTCTTGTGCAACCACACCTACCTCTACAGCTTCATCACTGTAATCTGGACCTAAGATTACTAACACTCCCGCAGCAATCAGTTCTTTTGCATGTTGGACGCTGAGTAAAGGTTCTCTGTTACTTTCTCTAAAAAGAAGTTCTATCTGCGCACCGTTGATTCCATCCGCTTCATTCGCGAGTGCAACTGCTAACTCCACACCGTTGCGGGTAGTTCCCGGATCAGTAGGACTATAGATTAAACCGATTTTGACTGTTGTATCTAAATCTTCTGGTGGGATGGTTCGTGGTATTCGCTCACAACCTGAAAAAAGTATACTTGTTATGAAGAATGTGAAAAGAGAGACAAAAAATGGAATACGACTATACATTGTTCTGTTCATTTGAAAATATCTTAAGTTCCTTTTGTTTAATTTTGGACGTATTAGGGAGCGGTTTGAAGCCGCTCCCTTTCAAGAAACAAAACGTTAGAAATTGTAACCGATTTTGGTATACCAGAAAGCACCACCGAACCCATAAGGACTATATTCACCGAAGGGTCTCCCAACGATTGAACCTGTAAAATTCTCAATATTTGGGTCGGACCAAGTAACATTATTAGGTTCAACATTGAAAACGTTATTTACACCAACTGTGATTCCCAAATTTTCAGCAAATGGGTAATTAATTTCAAGATCTACCAAAAACACATCATCGTATATTTGTGCACCCACAGCGTATTCATACCAAGGACCGTAGTAATTAACACGCCCTAAAACACCTAAATTGCCTACGATATTTTGTGTTAACGTCACGTTTCCACGATGTTTGGGTAGCCCTTCTTCTAAGAGGCGAACACGCGTATCGTCTAAAATATCCGCGTTGCGTTTGGTAACTTCAGTAGTCGTGTAGTTATATGCGAGACTCACGGCACCCTTGGCAATAGGTGCTGTCAAAACAAGATCAATACCTTGTGTGCTTGTTTCAAATTCGTTGGTAAAGAATCGGAATTCTTGCAAGTTCCCAGCACTCGTGATGCCTTCATCAACGAGTTGCTGAATCTGTTCCTCAGTAATATCTTCGCCGCGTTGGAAGTCTTTAGTGGGTGCCAACCGATCCTCAACCTTGATATTGAAATAATCTATTGTAACACTAACGACATCATCACTGATAACCGTTCCAACAGTAAAGTTTTTTGACTTTTCCGGTTCAAGCGCTTTACCACCTACTAATTCTGCAGCAGCATGGGTTGAAGGGATAGTCCCTTTGTTTACCAACGTATTGTTTTCACCGAATTCCGTTGTGACGTTAAAGGCATTCTGTTGTCCTGGCGTTGGCGCTCGGAAACCGGTGCTGTAACTGCCACGCACTCTCAAGTCAACCTCAGGATCAAGTGTAAGAAATTCCATGAGGTCGTCGCTGAAAGCATAACTCGTTGCGACTTTGTAGTTGATAGTGCTACCAAAATCCTCAAAGTTTTCGGCTCGAATTGCAGCACTGATAACCCATGGTTCAATCGGTGTCAATTCGGTTTCCAAATATCCAGCAAAATTGGAACGTGTCCAATCGCCTTGTGCAATATCGCTGAACCCGGGAAACCCATTGGAACCTGAACTAAATCCTTGGCTTGCCAGCGGCCCAATTTTCCAAGACTCCTCCTGACCCTGCACAATTTCAAAAGTCTCTGTTCTATATTCACCACCAGCAGCGAGAAAAACAAGATCATGGAGTGGATAGGTCAAATCAAGGTTAATGTTTGTATCCGCTTGGATATAATCACCTGGGTCGAATTCGGTTGGGGTGTCCGGTCCAAGAGACGCGTTCACAGTGTTTTTGATAAAGAAATCAGAGGCATGCCGTCCATAAGAAGCACTCAAATCCCATCCCAAATCCTCAGCGACTATTCCTCTGAGTCCAACAAGGATGGAAGCATCTTGCGTGTCAGCACCGAAACGGGGTGTGAATCCGCCAGGAAAAAGTTCTTGGAATGTGAAAAGTTCATCATCATCAAGAACTTGTTGTAAAGCCTCTGGGTCTGGCACATTATCGGTTATCTTGACCACAGGAACTTCACCTTCTCCAGACAAACGTCCGATAAGCAAGGTTTCCCCACCATCATTACTAAATACAGCAGGGCGAGTATTGGGATTTCGGAAATAGAATCCACCTTCAACCTGTTTCTGTGCATAGTTCGCATGTCCGTAGAGTTGAATGTTACTAACGATGTCAACACCGTAGTTTGCAAAGAACTTGATGTCATCTCTAATAATCGGATGGCCCCAAGGCTGGGCGGGATTCGCAACATGGCTATTCCCCGCACCGGAAAGTGCGGCGGCATCGTCTCGTTGTACGGAACGATCTGTTTCATCTGCGTTGCCATATTCCAAACTGAGGTTTGCCCAGATATCTTCTTGTCCTAAACCGATATTACCCGCGACAGAATATGTTAGCCCGTCACCTGCTTGATAAATACCGGGTTTAATTTCTAAAGAACCGCCTTTATAACTATCTTTCAATTGTAAGTTCATCACACCGGCAATAGCATCGGAACCGTATTGTGCCGACGCGCCATCTCGTAGCACTTCCATCTGTTTGATCGCTATGGAAGGTATCGGTGACAGGTCAGCACCTTGCGAGCCATCGGATAATCCGTTACCGAGCCAAGTGATTACTGAAGCACGGTGACGACGTTTACCGTTGACGAGTAACAACGTGTGGTCAGGTGCTAACCCTCTCAGATTTGCAGGACGTACGACAGTTGCTGCGTCAGCGATAGGCTGTGCATTTACATTGTAAGAGGGCACCAAATTTCTTAACAAGTCTGGCAAATCTGCCCCACCTTGTTTGACAAAGTCATCGCTAAGCACAACATCAATCGGTACAGTGGATTCAAGAACAGAACGTGGTTTTGCACGCGTACCGACAATAACCAATCCTTCAAGCTCTACGACTTCTTCATCAGATTCATGGTTATCTGCTTCAACAACAGGTGAAAAGACCATAGAAACCGCTAATGCTATGTAAAATACAAGCAGAAGCGGTTCGCTGTTAGTTGTAACTTTCATAATTTAATCTCCCCTTATGTTATGAAAATACTTGGTTTACAACGGAACTTACAAAGTTAAGTAGGCGTGAATTGTCCGCTTTTTATGAAAGCAATATACAAACACGCCTACCGAGATTATGTTACAATCTTAGAAACTGTAACCAACTTTAGCATACCAGTATGCCCCATCAAAACCGAAAGGACTAAATTGCCCATATTTGTTGCCGACAGAATCAGCACCATTCGGATTTTCATCGGGATAGGTATTAAGGATATTTCTTCCACCGAGCGTGAGTGCCAATCCGGAGGCCACGGTGTAAGTGGTTTCCAAGTCGACAGTAAACTTTCCAGTGTATTCTCCAGTGCCTTCTACCTTTGGATTCTGTAAGTAATCTTCAGAATCGAACCAACCACTGAAATAATTGGCGCGCCCGATTACTCCCCACGCATCCGTTATGGATTGCGCTAGCGTTAGGCTGGCGCGGTGTTTGGGTAAATTCTCTTCCAGTTCCCTGGTTCGATGCGCGTCCAGTGTGGCTTTTTTCCACTCTTCATAATCAGGATCATCAAACTCCTCAGTTAATTCGACGAGTTCTCCGTCGATTACGATATGGGTAACCTCAGTTGACGTGAAGTTATACACGGCAATGAGTGTACCATTCGATATTGGTGCAGTGGCGACAAAGTCAAGACCTTGGGTGCTGGTATTGAAGTCATTGATAAAGAATTGGAATGTTTCCAGATTCGCTGCACTGGTTACACCTTCCTTGATGAGCTGCGCCTTCTGCGAGTCGGTCAATGTATAGTGTTGTGACACCGATAACCGGTTTTTCAGCCGAATATCAAAAATATCAGCGGTGAAGTTTACCCCCA
>JAPPMR010000517.1 GCA_028818995.1 Candidatus Poribacteria bacterium
CCTGTTTTCAAAAACACGCGTGTTCCCATCAAAAACCTCATTGACTATTTAGAAGCAGGTGATAGTTTAGATGAATTTTTAGAGGATTTTCCTTCTGTCAGTCGTAAACAGGCTAGGCAAGCTTTGGAGTTAGCAAAGGAGATGTTGCTCACGCAAGCCTATGCATATTCTGATTGATGAATGCTTACCTAAAAAACTGAAACAAGAGTTACGTAACCATACTGTTTTCACGGTTCAAGAAAAAGGTTGGTCTGGTATAGAAAATGGGGACTTGCTCCGCATAGCAGAAAAAGAATTTGATATCTGGCTTACCGCTGACAGAGGTATTGAATATCAACAGAATCTCAACCATTTTGATATTGCGGTTGTTGTGCTTGTTGCTTATCGAAATAGATTGGATGCCCTACTTCCTTTGATGCCGCAGTTACAAGAAGTGCTACAAGTTATTCAACCACATCAAATCGTTTATATAGATTCTTAACCCAAACTTCGTCATTAAGCAGAATTATTTTGCTTGGTGTTGTGGATGTTCTTTAATGCCACATGGTTCTGTATCTTCATGGATAATTGCTGCCTGTTGGTGCACTTTACAAGGGCACTTCAAAGAATCGGAATGAGAACCTTCTGTTTTTATTTTCCCTCCAGGCGCAACATAAACTTCACACCGAGGTTAGCAAATGCAAAAAATTACCCAACTTGTTGAAGAAATCCGAAAATTAATCCGTCATCCGTCTAAAAAACGCTCTTTATTACAACATAATGTCGCTTGGAATATGCTATATAGTTGTTTGGATGTTATTGAGGATACGGAATGTTGCTTAGATGCTTTCCTTGCGACAGACCTTGATCATTTTGATGGTAGAGACCAACACCTTGCTGATGGTAATAAATACATGTATGTCTATGGAGCATTGCAAGCGTTGTATCTGCAGCAAGATGCAATTACACATCTTACTGAATCTCTCTGTCTCGTTAAATCTTTCAAACTTCCATGTTCGTTGGCGAAGATTCGAGAAATTCGCAACGCTAGCATTGGTCATCCCACAAAGCAAGATAGACCATCCAAAAAACCTGTTAGATTTAACTTCATTTCGCGTATAAGCATTGGAAATCAAGGATTTAAGTTGGGAACAACCTATGACGACGGCAGCCCAGATTGCTTCAAAGACGTAAATATGCCCAAATTGATCGCGACGCAAAAAAGAATTTTTATAGGTGTTCTGGAAAACGTGATAAAAACTTTACAGAAAGAAGGTGTTAGTTGATGTCTGGATACCTAACAGGTTTCAGGCGTTTAAATGTATCTTTTTGTCAGAGGTCAGCAGTAATTACATCATCAACTGCTTTCCAGGCTTCAAATATGCCATCTGTCTTTTTACTGATTTCAATCGTATGGCAATCTTTTAGGTTGAAAGCCTTTTTCTGCCCGTTTTTGCAGTGTATTCAACGAAGAACGTAGTGTAGTCCTTTATAGGTATAGGTTGGCGGGGCGAAAGCCTCTTGCAATTAGCGTTAGTAGTTAGTCTTCGCCTCTGAATGCTTTTCCGAGTTCTCGTACCCTATTGAGTGTCCAACGCCATAATGCTTTTGGAATCAAAGATAATGCTTTTGGAATCAAAGGAATAACTGATAAAAGCTCTTTGATTAGGGGAATCATAATAGACTCCGGTGGGTCCCCATACTTGTTTTCGTAAGGGTATCTGAGAAAACCACAGACAATGAACAGATAAAGTGCGCCAATAATGGGAAGTAAACCCCATAGTAGCGAAAAACCTGATCTGTTTGTATCATGGAGCCGTTTCACAGTAACCGCAATTTCTGCATAAAGTACTACGAAAAGTATAGGGGAAACTAACAGAAGAACCAAATTTGATTCTCCTATTGGGTAGGGAATGGCTGCTAAAATAAGGTACACTGGGAGTCTAAGGAAAAAGAATCCCCAATAAGTCAAACGGGTAATTCTTCCTTTGAAGGAAAAGAAAAGGGATACCATAGATATTCAAAGTCCTTCGGAAACGATAGTGTTTCCGACAGTAGTAGATTCAACGATATTGCCTCACAGGTTATTTAGCGTTCTGTTGACCTTTTTGCGATAGGTGTGATATATTGTGTCAGATTTCTCTAATCGTTATCTTAGACTCACATAAATGGGATTTCAATCAAACCGAAGTCTTTCCCGGAATTCACCCAAAATAGTGATCCCTCCGGCGTAAAATAGCACCGCCAGTGGAATCAACACCCAGATAGGCGATCCCTTCAATAGTGTCAAACCGATGCCCATTACACCGGAAAGGATTCCTGCTTTCAAAAGCGTGCGGAATATAAGAGGCGTTTCCCGGAATCCAACAATGTTTCTTGAGATGTAGCCCATCCCAAAGATGAGCAGAAATGCCTCACTTATAACCATTGCTATTGCTGCACCGACATGGCTGGAACGCGGAATCAGGTAGAGATTCAGGCAGATGTTCAAGAGCGCGGTTGCTCCCATGAGAACTGAGAAAGCGCGGCGTTTGTCTGTTGCCCGAAGTACCGACAACACTGCTGTCGTTAGGAAGATGAGTCCGGCTGCCCAACTGAGCCATTGAAGGGCGTTTGCCACTTTATTGAGTTCGTCCGGTGTGTAGGTCTGTGGAAGTAGCATTGTCGTGATTTCGGGAGACAGTATTGAAAGCCCAACCGCGAGCGGAAATCCACTCAGTACCATCCACCGCATACCGAACGTATATGCCCCCGGAAATCTCCCTTTTTCTCTCTCCCACGCACGGGACAGGACGGGGAACATCGCTCCCATCATGAACGCTCCCGGTAGAATTGCGAAGGCGGTCGCAATCATATACGCTAAGCCGTACCACGCATTGGCATCTACCCCGTCTGGACTCAGTTTTGACAGCAGAATCGCATCAACGCGAAAATAGAGCAGATGAAAGAGGTTGCCAATCGCAAACGGCAGTGCCTGCTGCATCAGTACCTTTACTGTCTCTTGACTCGGTTTGAACCGGAGTGGCGTAAATCGGAAACGGGTAAATCCAACGCTTAAAATCAGGTTAATACAACTCGCTATCAATGTTGCTTGACAGACAGCCACCAATCTATAGTCAAACAGAATCGCGCCACCACCGATTAAGAGAAATCCGGCGCGCTCCGCTATTACGGTCAAAGCTTCATATTTCATCTCCTCGTGTGCGCGAAAGACGCATCTGTATAATTGCGCTAAGGAATTCGCAATCTCTGCGAGACCTAAGAAAACTATCATCTCTACGATGATCGGGGTGTAGAGGGATATACCGCTGACAATCATGATGCCATAAGCGATAATAGAAAGGATACAACGCACGATAAGCGCGTTGCCGAGGTAATGTCGAGTCTGTTGTAGATGCAACGTCATCTCTCGGATGAGCGGATTTTGTATGCCGAGTTCTGTCAGGCTTGCCACCAGATTGGTGAGCGCGATTGCAACAAAATAACCGCCGAACTCACTTTCTGAGAAATAACGCGGCATGAGCCAGACTGTTATCACGAGTGAGCCGAGGCGGCCGATAAGGTGCGCACTAAAAAGAGAGGTCGTATTCTTAAAGATACGGTTCATCTAATTGCTATACTTTACCACTCCAATTGTAGAGAAAATCCTTATATGTAGGGTTGTTTCAGTTTACTTTTTTTGTTGATTAATGGATTTTCCGAAACGTTTCAGGTTAGTATAATCCCACTCTAACGTAGTTCGGGACCAAGGTCCAATAGTCATCAATATCGCCATTCTTCAGGTGTTGTGCCCCAAGGTGGGCAATAGTCGCGCCGCGCGGGACGTTGAAAATAGCGTCTACAAAGTGGACTCTCTCGCCAAGCCTTTCTCGGACTGCATCCCCGTAAGTTGCAAGTCCATCGCCAACGAAATTAATAGGACAATTTGAGGGTGCGTGTGTATCGAGTTGATCCAGGAAGGCATCAATCGATAAGCAGAGGTCTTCGCTGAGACGTTGCCATTTTGTGTTCGCTTCAAAAATAGCACCGTAGGTTTCACTCCGTCGGGCATCGAGAAGTGGACAGATAACACTATTTGCCCATCGAAGGTTATAGGCGATTGCTTCCAGAGTTGATATCCCGACAATCGGTTTATCGAGAGCGTAGCAGAGGGATTTGATCGTCGCCACACCGATACGGATACCGGTGAACGACCCGGGGCCAATACCGACAGCACATCCGTCTAAAGCATCTGCAGTGATGTTCCCCCACTTCAAGACACTATCAATAGCGGGCATGAGTCTGGAGGAGTGTGCTTGGACAATATTGAGCGTATGCTCAGCAACTAAGTTTT
>JAPPMR010000169.1 GCA_028818995.1 Candidatus Poribacteria bacterium
GTTCAATAATAGCATGCTTATCGGTTTTTCCAACACCTGTTTTCGGTATTTCATTGACGATAATAAACCTGTCCGGTATCCAAAATTTAGGAAATTCGCTGGCGAGGTGGCATTTGAGTATTTCTGAGATATTTTCATTAGTTTTTGAAGAAAGGACAACGACAGCAATTGGACGTTCACCCCATTTTTCGTTGGGAATACCGATGACTGCTGCGTCTTTTACATGTGGATATTTTAGCAGAACATTCTCTAATGCAACGGTAGAGATAGACTCACCACCACTGCGGATAAGTGCCTTCGCGCGGTCAACAATCTGCATGTAACCTTCGGGGTTGATAGTTGCAAGATCACCTGTTCGCAACCATCCGTCAGCAGTGAAATGTTCTGGTGTTGGCTCATTCTTGTAGTAGCTGCTCGCTGTCCAAGGACTTCTTACCTGTATCTCTCCGATTGTCTTTCCATCCCAAGAGAGTTCTGTGTCGTTTTCATTGACAAGACGCATCTGAACACCGGGGATTGGTCTGCCCTGCATCGCTTTTATTTTCCATTTTTCATCATCAGGTAGGTTTTGATGTGCTTTTCGCAGCGTGCAGAACGTTCCTGTGGGTGACATCTCTGTCATGCCCCATGCATGGCGCACCTCAACCCCAAGTTCCTTCTCATAAGCCTCAATGAGTGAAGATGGCATCGGTTCACCACCGACAATTAGTCGCTGTAATGAAGATATATCTTGTTTTCTTTTTCGGAATTCAGGAAGAAGTTTCGTCCAGACCGTTGGCACACCTGCAGCAACGGTGACTCCTATTTCAGCGATGAGGTCAACGATGCGTTCATTGTTTGTGTCAGCTAACACAATATCTGCACCGACAAACATGGAGGCGTAGGGTAATCCCCATCCCATCGCGTGGAACATAGGCACAAGCGGCATAACTACATCCGACTCAGTTAGTCCGAACACATCTGCTTGATTGACTGCTAAAGTGTGAAGAAACATAGAACGATGTGTATAGAGAACCCCTTTTGGTTCACCATCTGTTCCGCTTGTGTAACAGAGTCCCATTGCCCAATTTTCATCCTGAATATCCGATATATAATTATCATCTGCTTCGGCAATAATAATTTCATAATCAATAGAGAGGTCGGTGAGGTTTTTATCATGGACATGATCCGCATTAAAGAGAACAACACGCCTGCAGTCAATCTTATGTTGTAGTTGAGAAAACTGTTCAGCATAAGTTCCATCAACGAAAATGAGTTTGTCGTCTGCTTCTTCCACTATTTTTGCGAGCTGTGCTTGGGCGAGTCGGACATTGAGTGGGTGAATAATTGCACCAGCATAAGGAACTGCACAATAGAGATCTAAGTGTTGATATGTGTTGGAAGCGAAAGTCGCGACTCTATCACCTGGGCGTATACCTAATGCGATGATAGCGTTTGCCAATTGCTTGACACGGCGGTATAACAAAGTGTAGTTATAGGTATCCATCTTTCCATTAGGCAATAGTGTGTGGACCTGTTTGTCGCCATGGATGCGGTGTGCATGCTCTAAAATCTGCGTGAGTGTCAAAGGATAGTTCATCATTGCGCCAAGCATAATTTGCCTCTAATTGATAATATAACACTATTATAGTTTAGCACAAAACTGAGTTTGTTGTTAAAAAATCGGTATGTTTGGATTACAATAGACATTATAATGATTTAATCAGAAGTGTCTGATAACGCCAAGACCGAAATATAAACTAAAAGTAGGTAGGTTGTAGGTCGGGTAGAGCTTGCGAAACCCGACATGTTGACACTGAAACGCTTTATCAAAGCGTGGGTTGTTCCTGCGATTTCCCTGTGAAAACCACCCAGTTTGCCTTGAGACCTTTATATTGTCGGGTTTCGCTTCGCTCTACCCGACCTACGAACTAACAAGTGGGAAATCAAGTATAAATAGCAGGTTTCAGCAATTAGATTTGCATTTTACAACAGAAATAAGTCATAATTATAGTGTTTATGCGGGACACTGATGAACATCAGGGGTTCATCGTGATCCGTTTATTTCTGTAAATGATTGATATTTAAAAGCTAAAACCTAAGGAGCAATTAAATGCAGATTTCAGAGAATAATAGGTGTTTTTGGTATGTTGTCACAATCTTATTCGGCATTGTATCAGTAGTACCGTTGACAGCAAATGCAGACGCTCTTAAAGTGGTCGTTCAAGACCAGGATGGGAGCGCAATTCCATCAGCAAAGGTGCTGATTGGTAGTGAAGAACAGACAACAGATGATAACGGCGCAGCCATGTTTAGTGATGTGGCAGGTGTGCAGGCGGTGCAAATAACAGCACTCGGTTTTGCTGATAGGCGAGTGAATATTACCGCTGGACAGGAAGAATTGACGGTGATGCTTGCCCCACTCCAAACCATCGAATCGGTAGTTGTGGTAGGTACGCGGAGTATTGGACGGCGTGCATTACAAGCACCTGTGCCAATTGAGGTGGTTGAAAGAAAACAACTTAGCCTCACAGGACAATCTGAAACTGGACGTGTACTTCAGATGTTAGTCCCTTCCTTTAACTTTTCAAGTTCGTCAATTAGTGATGGGACAGATGCATTACGTCCTGCGACACTGCGAGGTTTGGGACCAGACCAGACATTAGTGCTTGTGAACGGCAAACGTCGTCACAAAAGTGCGTTGTTACACATCAATACTTCGGTGGGTCGTGGTACTGCTGGCACGGATTTCAACGCGATACCGTCTTCTGCTATCAAACGAATTGAGGTGCTACGTGATGGTGCCGCTGCACAATACGGTTCTGATGCTATTGCCGGTGTGATTAACATTGTGCTGAAGGATGAT
Source organism: Candidatus Poribacteria bacterium (assembly GCA_028818995.1). The sequence continues at coordinate 2,846 of JAPPMR010000169.1, forward strand.
GTTGATACGGGCGACGCGAACCTGTATTGGGGACAAACCTACGAAGGTGATGGTGACACATGGATCGGAAACGCCAATTACGGTATGAAAGTAGGTGATTCTGGTTTCCTTAATCTGACAGCAGAATGGCGCGACAGATACCGAACGAACCGAGCGGGTCTCACTGGCACGCGGCAATATGATTGGATAGAAGAAGATCAGGGCAGACCTGCTGACCACATGCTTGAAATTGAAAATGATGATGGCACGGTGACAGAAAAACCTGTATGGTTTGATTCACGCGAATACACATTCGACCGTCAAAACTTCCGTATCGGGGATGCCGATTCCACACAAAAAGTTGGATTTTACAACTTCGGTTTACCAATAGTTGGTGGCATGGAGTTATATTCATTTGGTGGATACTCCACACGTCAAAACAACAGTGCAGGTTTTTATCGTAGGGCAAACCAATCAGAGCGAACCGTAACTGATATTTATCCTGATGGATTCCTTCCTGAAATTAATACAGATATTGAAGATGTCTCTCTTGCATTTGGAGCGGCATGGACACATGAAACGACTGATCTGAACGTTGATGTCAGTGTCAATCACGGATTGAATACGTTTGACTTTTTCATTTCCAATTCTATGAATGCGTCTTACGGGGCAGCAAGTCCGACATCAGCAGATGCTGGCGGGTTTGAACTCTCACAAACTGCGTTTAATTTAGACGTTACCTATCCGTTGGCGTATCAATCCTCACTGATCAATTTGGCGGGTGGTGTAGAATTTCGGCGTGAAGGGTACGGTATCCATGCTGGTGAACCTGTTTCATGGATTAACGCTGGACTCGGAGCGGAAGGTGCCGCTTCTGGTATCCAGGTTTTCCCCGGTTTCCGTCCGAACCAAGAGACAGACGAAAACCGCACTAACATCGCAGGTTATGCTGATTTTGAATCTTATCTGAGTGGAGAACCTGGTAGTGGACTTCTTGTCGGTGCAGCTGTACGCGGCGAGCAATATAGCGACTTCGGGACAACCGTTACAGGAAAAGCCACAGCACGTTATGACCTTACGAAACAGGTTGCGGTACGCGCTGCAGGTAGTACTGGTTTCCGTGCACCTTCCCTGCAACAACTCTACTTCAATAACATCAGTACGCAATTCAAGATAGATGCTGATGATATTGATGGCGACGGTAACACAGAGGAACTAATTCCGCTTGAGGTTGGCACATTCCGCAATGATAGTGATGCCGCACGTGCACTCGGTATTCCTGAATTGAAAGAGGAGATAGCGTTTAATGTGTCTGGTGGTGTTGTGTTAAAACCGATTGAAAAATTGTGGTTGTCAGTTGACGGTTTCCTCATTCAGATTGACGACCGTATCGTGTTGAGTGGTAGTTTTAGTGCTGACAAAGTTCCTGACTTAGTTGAGGCGGGAGCTAACAGCGCACAAGTTTTCACGAATGTTGCACAAA
>JAPPMR010000677.1 GCA_028818995.1 Candidatus Poribacteria bacterium
ATGCCAGCTAACAAACCTACACTAAGGACTATTTTAGTTTTCAATGACATCTGTTGTTCTCTTGTAAACCGTAACAGAATGTTTTTACCGAAAGTTGTCAATAATTGCTTCACCGAATTCAGATGTGCGAACCTTTGTCGCACCCTCCATCAAACGTTCCAAGTCGTAGGTTACTTTCTTTTCCAGAATAGTTTTCTCAAGTCCTGCAATAATTAAGTCAGCAGCATCTTGCCAACCGATATGCTCCAGCATCATCACTGCAGAAAGGATAAGCGAACTCGGATTGACGACATCTTGGTCAGTATATTTAGGTGCTGTGCCGTGTGTAGCCTCAAAGAGTGCGACCTCATCGTTGAGGTTGCCACCCGGTGCCATGCCGATTCCACCCACCTGTGCCGCCGCCGCATCAGAAAGATAATCACCGTTTAAATTGGGCGTAACAATCACATCATATTCATCGGTTCGTGTTAAAATCTGTTGTAACATGCTATCCGCAATTCGGTCATTGACAATAATTTTACCTTCTGGGATATTGCCGTCATATTCGTCATAGAGTTCTGCTTCCGTAATGGTTGTGTCAGCAAATTCCTCTTTCGCGAGTTCATATCCCCACGCGCAGAAAGCACCCTCAGTAAACTTCATGATATTCCCTTTGTGAACAAAGGTGACGCTGCGTCTGTCGTGGTCAATAGCGTATTGAATTGCCATGCGTGCCAAACGTTTCGTGCCGAAAATGCTTATCGGTTTAATCCCGACACCAGAGTCTTCTCGGATTTCCACACCCATTTCGGAGCGGAGCAGATCAATAACCTTTTTCACCTCCGGTGTTCCCTGTTCCCATTCAATACCAGCGTAAACGTCTTCGGTATTCTCACGGAAAATGACAACATCCATCTTTTCAGGATGCGTAACAGGTGCTGGCACCCCTTGAAAGTAGCGGACAGGACGCACACACGCATAAAGTTCAAGCACTTGACGTAACGTCACGTTTAAACTACGAAAACCGCCACCTACAGGGGTGGTCAATGGTCCCTTCAGTGCCACACGAAAATGCTCAATCGCGTTGAAGGTATCTTGTGGCAGCCATTCATTATATTTGTCCATAGCGTTTTCGCCTGCGTATACATCAAACCAGACAATCTGATTTTCGCCACCGTAAGCGGTTTGGACGGCAGCATCAACGACATGGCGGGTCGTTTTCATGATGTCTCGTCCGATACCATCGCCTTCAATTACAGGAATAATTGGCTTATTCGGGACAACCTTATGTCCATTGGATGTCTCTATCTTTTCACCTTCTGTCGGGACTTTTAATTGGTCAAATTCAATCACTGGGATTCCTCTCTGATTCGCACAGAATCTCTATAGGTTCAGCATACTTTCTATTTTATAGGGGGCTCATGACCAAAGATTTCCTATTGGTCAAATGTATTCGCGCCTGCCATCCGATTGTGTAGTGCAACAACCTCATTCGCAATCGTCATATCATCGGAAGGCTTAGGGATAATCTCAGGGTCTGGCGGAATAACAGGTCGGATAATCTTGAGTTGGAGTTGTTCGCGTGCATCCATCATCCAACCAAATCCGCGGAAGATATAGGTTAGAAATGTCCTGTCGGTTTCATAAATATCCAAACCTTCTTGGACTGCCCATCCGCCAAAATCGGTGTTTGGGGTTAAACGGAGCGGTGGTTCGTCTTCACGGCCGGGACGCACAACTCCTTCAATGAACGCAATTTGGTAGATGCGTTGCATAATTGCTAACCGCTTTTTCTGTTTATCGTTCAGTTGAATCTCCCCTTTATCAACTGCCTCAAGGAAAGGATTGAAATAGATTGCGGGGCGCGGATCTTGTTGAATCTCATCTGCTCTACCCGCAGCAGCGATTTCAGGATGTCCGAAGGTTGGCAGTGCTGTACGCATTCGTTCACGGATTGCGTTTTCTCTTTCATCGGTATCAAGTGCTTCTATTTGATTGATAAACGATGTCATGTCGTGGATAGCACCAAAATGTCTGTCGCCATCTAAAGCCATTTGTGAGGCGACAAAGAAGTCGGAGACGGCACCTGTGTGTAAGGTGGCGATATAACGCGCAACAACGTTTGAACCAGCAGAGCCGTGGTGCGTTTGTATAACGCCCATACGTTCTAAAATATGCGCTTCAACAGGGCTTGCTTCTCTACCTAAAAGGAGACTATAGCATGTTTGGAAAGCCGTCTTTCCGCTTTTTTGGTGTTCTGTAATGAGATCATTTGCTCGCATCGCCAGAACTTGTGGGTGCTACGCACTGCTTTCTCTCAACTGATGGCGCATGTAGACAGATATTGTGCCTAATGCCACGTTTTCCATGTGCGTCCCAATAAACTCTGACAGTAAAGAACCGGGTTCTCTTGTGCTGTTTATCCCTTCTTGGTCTGGAATACTAAGCTTACGAAGTGTTGAAAAATGTTGGATGGCTGCTTCAGGTCCAGCTTCGGGGAAGGCTTTAACAAAATCTGCAACCTGATTGATGAGGCGTTGATTCCCTGTTAGACCGTCTCTGCGGGTTTCAGTAAACTGATAAAACTTCTTGTCTATTAATTCTGAAAAGAGAACTCCTTCGTCTATATCATCGGAGGGTTTTTCAGGTCTTCTGCCGAAAAGACCGGCAAAAATAACCTGCGCGGGACTGAGTCGGTTGGCAATAATCTCACTCTCTGAAACAATACCGCGAATCCCAAAACTACGGATATTCAGGGTAATCTGCGTCCCTTCACAGTCCACGGCGGTCTTGTGTAACACGGGATTCGCAAAAACATTTGTGGATTGCGGCATTGAACTGAAACTTTTGAGTGCCGCTGCAATTTCTGCTTCCCCTAACTCTGTCGCCTTAGCCATCGACTCTGTTACGGGAGCATACGCCGAGGCTTCGGGAACTTCAGACACGATTTTTTTGACCGCCTCTGCCAGTTTTGCCTCCAAATTTTTGTTCAACATGAAATCTCCTTCGTCAAGAATCTGATTCGTCCAGAACACATAACTCCGTGAAAGCGCAGCTTGCAAGTCCATCTAAAAGTCGATCGTGGACGGTGGATTTTATCAGATTTCGTATTTTAGAAAGTTTGCTGATTGGTTGTTTTACGTCTTTAACATATTGTATAAAGAATCTGATTAAAAGTCAAGATAAAAGTTGAATTACTCACTGTAGGAAGGTTGACAATCAGGTAAGAATACTTTATACTTAAAGATATGCAGATTCGTCCCAGAGAAATACTCACCTATACTACACCAAGCGGACACAGCCCTTATCGGCGATGGTACACGCGGATTAAAGATCAGAAAGTACAGATAGCCATTTCTAATAGAATTACACGTTTACGAGCAGGTAACTTTGGCGATTTCAAGCGACTAAGTTCAAATTTGTATGAATTGAGAATCCATTACGGTCCTGGGTATCGCGTCTATTTTGGGGTGTTTCAAAATGATGTTGTTATTTTACTTTGCGGAGGGACTAAAGGAACACAGCAGCGTGACATTGACAGAGCGCGAAGCTATTGGAACGACTTTTTGGAACAAATGGAGGAACAATCAGGATGAATACAGACACCAAACTTCAGAAGTGTACAACAAGGTTTAAAGACTACCTCATTAAAGACCTCGCTGAACCGGAATTCGCAAAAGGCTATCTTGAAGCTGCAATCCAGGATTTTGATAAAGATGGTGACATTGAAATGTTATTGATTTCTATGCGGGATGTTGCAGAAGCACAAGGCGGAATTGAAAGACTTGTCCCCTGGACAAATCTTAGCCCACAATCTCTCACCTATCTCCTTAACGCTAAACCTCCACTGCAGTTGGATAGAGTGCTGGACATTCTTTCAAGGTTAAAAGACTCCGATTCAAAGCATGCTGTTATGGAGGAAACATAATGAAATCACCTCAGTTGAGTTGCGTGAGTTTAGATATAACACAGATACCATATACATATAGCATTGGATATTCTCCCACCCAAATAAAAATTTGATTTGCAGAAAATACACTTTTATAGTATTATATAAACGTGCAAATTTTATCATTAAAGGTACTGCATCCGCCATTTAGGCAAAACATGAGCAGTGTCTTGCATTCTACTTTTTTCAGACAGATAAGGAGCAAATAATATGAGCAATGAAGCATTAGGAATGGTTGAAACACGTGGATTGGTCGGTGCGATTGAAGCCGCCGATACGATGGTCAAAGCCGCAAACGTCAAATTGATTGGAAAAGAACAAGTCGGGGGCGGGTTTGTAACCGTCATGGTTCGCGGTGATGTTGGCGCAGTGCAAGCT
>JAPPMR010000026.1 GCA_028818995.1 Candidatus Poribacteria bacterium
TGTCTATCTGTTTCACGCACCAGAATCTCTCTGGAATTTTTTGTTGTGTCACCATGCTATGATTGTCCCATCAATTTCTGGTTAAGCGTGTGTTCTGCTGGTGCTATGGACTACAACCACCGGTCAGAGGTTTCGGTTCTCTTTGTCCTTAATTATACCAAATATATTACTGATAAAGCAAGGAAAATATGGTTGAAACTTACGCAGTGCTGGTTGGGATAACACGGACGGGTATTGCTGTCGGAGATAATATCTTGACGTGCGATGAATCGCACGACTACCAACCGGTATTTGGTTGTGCTTCACTACTATTGGACTCGCGTATTTGTTCTGCCTCCCGAACTGCTTTACGCAATCGCCTTTTCAAACTATTATGATCGCGAGTATTCACAAGTCTCCATACTTCTGTTGAAAGGAACACTCTAATATCCTCTTCTAAAATTCTTTGTCTCACATCAATAGTGTGGGTTATCCAACGTCTTATAATGCTAAAAGCGAAGTGCCCCGGAAGTAAGTCAATAAAACGATGTCCTTCTAAAAAATCTTGCACTAAGGTTCTTGCTTCCTCAATACTTTGTTCCTCAATACGTAAAGTCGCCGCACTACATCGCTCCCGAATTCTGCTATCTTCAAAATCGGCTGTCGATCCTACAAAAAACTGTTCTGCACCCTTGGGCACTACCTTGTAACCCGTTTTTGCGCGCTGATGTGCTACATCTAAGATTAATAGTTCCTTAAATTTCAGTTCTGTATTTTCGAGTATTTCGCTAAAGCTGCTTGGTAGTTTTTCTAAAGTATCTCTTAAAGGAGCACGACTATAGCGAAACTGCTCTATCAGTTCTTCTTCAAAAAGATAGTTTTCACAAGAATGGCGATGCAGCAAAACTAATCGCCTGTGTTTACTCCGTCTACGCGTTAAAATTTCATAGTGCCCATCAAGTATAACAACATAGTGGGGGTCATCTGTTGCAAGGACCTCCAACAATTTATGGTAATCCGTTTCTTCGCTGTATGTTCGTATTCGGCAATTATAATTTTCGAGAACTATTTTATAAAAAGGAATATCTGTATGACCTTCAACATAAACAAGAACTTTGTCTTTGTAAAAAAGATATTCAGCAGCTAAACCCGAAGGGGTTCGGGAAAACGACATTAACTTTCTCTCCCCAAATCTATCACTTTATCCCTAAAATCTCCAACGATATCTGGGGAGTGTGTTGCGACGATTATCTGTTTTTGCCCACCAAGTGTTACCAAAGACTCCAGAAGTTTTTCCTGCCACGTGACATGAAGCGATAACTCCGGTTCATCGGCAATGTAAACTACTGATTTATCAACTCGGAGAAGAGCTTCGGTTAATAAAATCAAAATCTGCTTTTCACCAGAAGAAAGGAGGTGCCAATCCAATTCCAGCGATGAAGAAAGTCTGATTTTTAACTGTCCGCTTCCATCAACCTCAGCGGATTTATTCTCCAAAAATGAATTAACCGTATTTTCATAAAGTCGTAAAGAGGCAAAAATCCGTTCTCTGTCCTCTTCAAGTTCCCCGGCATATTTGACCATGGCTTGCGTTCGTCCAATCAGCGGAAGAATAAAAATATCCTCCAAATCTAATTGAACGTTTTCGCCTTTTTGAGCGCGTTTCACAACCTCCTCTGCTACAGCAAAATGATTATCAATTCTGCTCCGCATTTCTTTACTTGATAGTTTAGCTGCCTCAAACGCACTCCTCAATTGTTCTTTTTCTGCTTCTGTTGGCAATGAAAAAGAGATCGAATCGAACTTGTCATGCTCTTTACTATAAAGGATCATTGATAATACTTGATTCTCAAACCTCTTATAACGCTCAGAAAGTAATGTGTTTAAACCAGAATGATAGCGTGAAAGAACTTCCAACAATTCTCTGAGACGTAAGTCTACTGATTCTAAGGGTTCTGTCCTTCTATACCATTCTTCCTCATCTCCTGTTAAAGGTAAACGGCGATTTACAGGGAGCCAAGCAATAGGCACGAGAGAAGTTAGTTCATCATAAAATTTCTCTGATACTATAGTTCTTCTCACAAAGCGTTCAGGTAGCCTCTCTGGAAGAGTATTACCTTTTCCAAGCTGCCTACGGTGTTCAGTAAATCTGTGCCCAGTAATAGACTCTGTATCAATGTTTGTTTCCTTTTCATCCAGTCGGAGTCTTAAAAGTCTATTTGCAGCGTCAACTTTAACAGTGCGAAGTACAGAATTATCTTTAAAGTCCCGCAGATGAATCTCTGCGTACTCAAAATTAACATTTAGGATCCCTGATATATCAAGTGATAAAATGGAATTCAGAAGATTCAAAACAGTGGTTTTGCCAGAACCGTTTACACCTATCAGGACATTCACATCATTGTTAAAGGCTAGGTTGATATCTTCTCGATAACCCCATAGTTTAGTTATCTTAAAGGACTCAATAAAATAATGACGCATGACACATCCCCTTTTGTTTAACGACAACGGCTAAAAAACCTTCTGATCCTGCACCGTGCAATCAATTGGTAAAATAATAGCACATTTGACCTGAAAAGACAAAGCGTTAACCGGTAGAATATCTTAACGCGAGCTCCTTATGCAGGACTATACTAACTTCCCGTAGAATACCTACCTTCATTCAATTGAGCGGATATTTCTTGAAATTCTTGCTCGTTGAAAACCAATCGAAAGATGCCTGTCTGTGTTGGAACTTCACGCATTTTCGTATCGCTGGTGGCGTTGAATGCTTTTTCAAGTGTTTTCAACACTTTCTGTTTGTACGTGGTGTCACGGTTACCTTCCAGATGTTGTCCCTTTGTCTCAAAAATTAGGACGCGCGTCATGCCTTCAACTTCCTTCGCCATCGCAACAAAGTCTGGATAGATGCGTTGTTTGTTCCAGCCTTGCACGTAATACTCGCCTTGTTGACGCGCCACGACCCGATGCCACCATTGAAGTGCCTTCTCACCATCAAGGAAATGCGCAAAATTCTTTTCCAATTCGTTATCTGAAGCATACTCGTACATCGGTTCAAATAGACTGATTTGAACGGGTTTACCGTATTTTGCAAGTTGATTCTGATTGGCGTGGACCTCAATTTTGTAACTTTGTCGCAGTTTATAGTTCGGTTCACCTACATCCAAGTCAAATTGGATTTCTCCGCTATCCAATTTTTTACGAAAAATCTGCTCGGCTTGACCTTCTACTTCATTTGCTACATGTTCCTGCAACATCGGTATGAGATAAGAACGTCTATCGTAGATTTTCTCATCGGTTTCTCCATGTGTTTTAAGACTTTCGATTAATTCTTCTGCAATCCGAGCCGCTTGCCATGGGTTTGGCACAATATCTGACAGGCAGAGCGCAAATTCAGATACACTAATGTTTTTCTCAACGTGTGGTTCTTGATCTTCATGGAAAACGGGCGGTGCGTCGCCGACATTAACCGTTGCAGTCCGCAATCTTGCACCATCGGGTGCTGATGCGTTCGGATCGGGGGGTTCAATTGCTGACCAGTCTATATGCAGTAAAATATGCGCCTGATAGTTGAGTTGGATCCATTCGTCACCATCCCTATGGCGCACCACTGGTAGATAAATCTCCTGACCCCGAAATGGCTTGCGGCGGCGGACTGTTTCTGTTTGGTAATCTGCTTGATCTTGGGTATTTCCCTTACCGAATATTTTATCTTCTAAGCCAGTGAGTCCTTGTTTTTCTAAGCCTCTCTTGACTTGTGTGACTGCGGCATCAACGGCGGTGTCATTGCAAAAAACATAACATTGATCAAGTGATTCTCTACCGGTGAGTTGCGCGTGTGGTTGCCGCATCACCCTTCCGACGAGTTGCGTAATTGCATTCTGCGACCGTGTATTGTCCAATACCACTAACAAATAGGCAAATGAGCAGTCCCATCCCTCCATGAGTGCTGCTTTTGTGATTATCCATTTTACCTGAGAATTGTTGGATAGCAAGTCTTCTCCTTGAAGTTCGTTCTGTGTGGCAGATTTAACACGTATTGCATCCGGAGGCACCTTTAAGTGCTGTGTAAGATAATCTCGGACATCCTGGGCATGGACATAATTGTTATCCAGCTGATCCTTACCTGTTCGCTCGACGCGCACAACGGCAATTGGACGGATATACCGGTCCGTACCGCTTTCAAGCAATCTCGCTTCCCTATCAAGTCTCTCAAGTTCGGTGGCAGCCTCGCTCAGCGTATCTTGCCACTTCATACCCGATAACGATGATACCTGTACGGGTGACTTAATCATTTCCTCTTTTTTCAAATCGGGTCCA
>JAPPMR010000580.1 GCA_028818995.1 Candidatus Poribacteria bacterium
AACCCAACCTATAATATAAACCTTCAGTAAATTTATTAACTAAAAATACTTAAAATTAAATATTTCTGTCTAAAAAGCAAAAAATTGTTGCATTAAAAACGTAAATGTGGTATAATACTTAAAATGTAAGAAATTACTTGAAAAAGTAGTGGGCATTTTTTGTAAAGTTGTGTAGACTTTACACAAGGTGTTAGGAATGCACGGAACGCGTGTGTTACACCTGGGCACGCTAACCCCCGAGTGGGGGCGCGCAGACAGTGCTGATCATCACAAAAGCACAATCAGCGCGTAGCCATGCCATAACCAAACTATGACAGGGCTGGTTTTCATTTTAACACAGGTATTACTCTTGTTGCTATAGAAATATGGAAACCAGCGAGCCCGAAAGGGAACAGTTGCCAGCAACTTTTCGTTTTTTCCTGCCAACATCTCCTTTAGGGTCTGTCAATACAGTAAACATCTGTATGGAAATACCATAGAGATGGATAAATGTTTGATATGATATGCAAGCAAAAGCATGTCAACTGAATATGAAGGAGAAATACAAATGATCAGATTGAAATCAATCGGCATCGCATTAGCGATAATATGTTCCCTATGCCTTATCGGTATTGTTAATCAGAGTGAGGCTGCTTCTGCCTCGTTGTCTGTCTCCACCAGTGACGATTATGGCGGTGGTGGATACACCTACGCGTATGTAACAGCAGATGAAAACATAGATTTTATCGACTGGTATATAGATGATGTCTATAGTTTCACGAGTCTGCATGGTAACACGAAAAACGTGTCTAAATACCTGGGCGATTTTTACGGTGACATAAAAGGGAGAAAGTATGATGTCAGGGCAGTCGTGTCCTTTGAAGAATCCTCTGATGCAGATGCGACTGATACGTTCAGGGTGTTTGCACCGAAAATGATTAGCGGCACAAAATATCCTCAGGGGATACCCGACCATGAACACGGCACGGGGGTCTACGGCTACGTACAACTCTCAGGCCACTACCACGACGGACAGAATATCGTCATGTCCGGGTCTGTCTACGCCTGGAATGGGACAAAGGCAGCGTTGCAGGCCGAATCATGGTACCGACATACGGAATTCAAAGACTTAGATGGTGATGGTCTAGATGAAACTGTATGGACGAGAGAGGACCCGCGTCCCCTCAAACCACTGCCCGCTAGTGACTCCTATTATACTTCCGGTTCTTCAATGATCACTTATCCCCTCGGCAGAGATATAAAAAAGGATGAAAAGATTAAGCTAAATGCGCATGTTCACCTGGCTGTGTCTGGCCTTGTGTGGCACGAAGAGCATAACGCATGGACGCATACGTTTAGGGAAGAAGACAATCAATAACCGATAATGCCGGCAGGGGACGTGTTCCCCTGCCACTCTCTTTTTTAAGGAGTACCGCCATGAACACCCGAAAAGTCTGTTGGGTTTGTCTGGTTCTATTGCTACTCTCAACCGCAGCCCATGCAAAAATCATTTTTGGCTCAGAACGCAACGGTGTCGAAGGCATCTACATAATGGACGATGATGGCAGCAACCAGACACGCCTCATTGAAGGGGGGTCGCTCACTCCATGGAGTTGGTCTCCCGACGGTCAACAGATTCTGTTTTCGAGAATCATCGGAGAAACTTTTAAGGAGAATGGGGTCTGGCAAGTGATTAGAGGTTCGGTGCTTTTCTTAATGAATCCAGACGGCACCAACATTCGGCAACTCACAGAAAACGATGACAGTTATATCGGTAGAGCTTCATTTTCACCGGACGGCAAATTTATCGTTTATGATAGACTTTGGGAGGAAAATGACAAGGAGAAAGATATCGTAGAAGTGCTGAACATTAAGACAGGGAAGCGGAAAGTCATATTGGATCGTTCGGTTACCTCCTGCGATTGGTCTCCGGATGGCAAGCATATTCTCTTTGCGGAGCCTACTCAGCCTGGCAAGAGCAGCACTATCTGGATCATGGGTGCAGATGGACATAACCCGCGTGAGCTAATTCTGAATCCCGGTCCGCAACGGGATAAATTTCATATCTACCGAGAAAGACCGCGTTGGTCACCCGATGGTCAGCAGGTTGTGTTCGTAGAGGTAGAGTCAAAATGGGAGCTTGTGCCCGGTGTCGTTAACGCGCTTATCTTTAAAGCGTATCGGTATATGATTTACGATCGCGCCAATGGTAACATCAGCAAACTCTCTATACCGCGCGACTGGGTATGCTATGGGATTGACTGGATGGATGACGGCAAATCAGTTGTTTTCACTGCCCGGGCGGGTATGCCTATGGACAAACCACGCCCCCCTGATTTTGTGTTCCCGCACTGCTATGTCTATAAATATCATCTGAAAACACGTAAAATTACGCAGCTCACAAACGATCATGGGTGGGATCAGATAATAGATTGGATAAGCGATGATGTGTTATCGGTCTCCCCACAAGATAAAAAAAAAGTGACGTGGGGGGCAATTAAGCAGTAAAGCCGTCCACCGTAACATCATATTTTGGACAGGCAGATATCCAATTTTATGGGTATCTGCCTTTTCTTTGCGTTGATTGACAGCACTATCAGGCATAAATATTCTCATGGAACGAAGGGCAGTCCAAGTGTGCTTGTGTCAGGGATGCGCGGTTGTGACTTTGCACGTAATACATGCCAAATTTTTATGCTCGGGTAAGAAATGGTATTATACCATTTCTAAAAAATCATATTATACCATTTCTAAATGATTATATAGCATTATGTTGTAGGTCGGGTAGAGTTTGCGAAACCCGACACGTATGAATTTAGCTTGGGTTTCCATGTCGGGTTTCGCAAACTTTACCCATAGGCGTCAATTTAGTGTAGCATTCTGTACTTTTTATACACCTTTCGCCCCTCTGGGGCTTTAGGCGTGTGTTGCTATGATATTGCTATACACCTTTCGCCTCTCCGAGGCTTAGCCAACCACCTCTTAGCACCAGCGGTGCGGAAGGTGTATAGAGACCATATCACCCCAAAACTAAAGCACCAGCGGTGCGAAAGGTGTGTGGACTAAAATCGGGGTTAGAAATCCTCCAACAAGAGGTGATTTCCTTAAATTGATGCCTATGGGTTTCGCAAGCTCTACCCGACCTACAGTTTGTTATGACAATTTGTCAATTAGAAATGGTATTACATTATTTTATAAATCGACTGGAAGAATGCAATACTCTCTTCTGTAGGAGCGATCTCCCGGTCGCGACCTGGAGGTCGCTCCTACAAAGAAACTCAAAAACCGAAATGATACTTTTGTTAATTAGAAACGGTATTACTTATCATGTAGGAGGTAATAGAGAGGAAGGAACTGGGTTTTACAATCGTTAAGATACATATTTTAATTTTCGTCTTTCTCATCAATTTGCTCAAGATGTTTCGCTATCTTGTATAGACTTTCCGCAATATCCTTTAGTTCTCCGCGTATCATTAAGAGAATAGCCACATATATTATAGATGAGACAAGAATTATCAGATCCATAAGTTCCTTGATATTGTTCTATCTTGCTTTAATTGAAGACATTTCAACTGGCAGGTCTCGGAGAATATTAGTCCCTGAAGTTAAGCAGATTCTACATGGATATTACCACTGCACTTCACAAAATTCCTCATAGTCAATGAGTTCTTTAATAGTAGGATTTTCACCGCACATCGGGCAGTTTTCGTCTTGACGGAGTTTCAGTCGTTGGAAATCCATCGTGAGCGCGTTGAAAAGTAGGAGGGTTCCGATCAACGGTTCCCCGATGTCTAAAAGGACTTTAATCGCTTCAACAGCCTGAATTGTGCCGATAATGCCGGGTAACACACCGAAGACACCCGCCTCTTGGCAACTCGGTGCCATCCCTGCTGGTGGTGGTTCAGCAAAAACGCATCGATAACACGGGCCTTTACCCGGATAAAGCACGGTTGTTTGTCCTTCAAATTGGAAAATGCTACCGTGTACAATCGGTTTGCCGAGCATGACACAAGCGTCGTTGAGAAGATAGCGCGTTGGAAAATTATCACACCCGTCCACAATTAAATCATACTGTTCCAATATCTCAAAAGCATTTTCCGAGTTGATGCGTTCGTTGTGAGGGATTACCTTGACATCTGGGTTCATCTCAGCGATAGTGGCTTCAGCAGATTTCGTTTTCGGGATGCCGATGTCACTGGTACCGTGTAAAATCTGGCGTTGCAAATTGCTAAGGTCAACCACGTCATCATCAATAATACCGATTGTGCCAACACCCGCAGCAGCAAGATAAACACCGATAGGCGAACCG
>JAPPMR010000047.1 GCA_028818995.1 Candidatus Poribacteria bacterium
ACCATAACCAGTCCCACGGTCGTTTTTAGCCGCTTTGTTCCATGCTATGACACAATTTTTAATCGTCGGTGAAGCATTTTTACAATAGATTCCACCACCCAGATCATGAACACCATTTTTAATCGAAAAACCATCCAATACTGAATCATGAGTCTCTCCATTCTGAAAGATGAAACCTCGTGTGTTCTCAGTCCACCGGCAACTGATTGTAGTCGTTTCCGCTCCATTCTGGGACTTAACGGTAATCTGTTTTCCCTTAAAATCTATATTTACATTTCCTTCACCTTTGTAGATTCCATCTGCTACTAAAACCGTATCACCATCCTTTGCAGTATCAATACCTGATTGGATTGTCGGTTGATCAGCAGGAACATGAATCACTGCAGCGAATGTCTGCATATTGACACAAATTAGACTTAGAACAATAGAAAAATATGCAAAAAATCTAAAAGATTTCATTTTTTCTTCCTATCAAAGGTACTTACTTATTTTCTGTCACCTTCATTTTCAGATAACTCTCAATAAACGTATCTATATCACCATTCAAGACAGCCTCAACGTTACCTGTTTCAATGTTTGTCCTCGTATCTTTGACCCGTTGATATGGATGTAGTACATAAGAACGGATTTGGCTACCGAAGTCAATATCTCGTCTTTCTGGTTGTAGTTTTGCCAGTTCTTCGTCACGTTGTGCTCTAAAATGGATGTATAGTCGAGAACGCAACTCCTTCATAGCGATTTCTCGGTTTTTGTGTTGTGAACGCTCATTTTGACACTGTACCATAATCCCTGTCGGAACATGGGTGATTCGGACTGCCGAGTCCGTAACATTAACATGTTGTCCGCCAGCACCACTGGCTCTATAAGTATCAATCCGAAGGTCTTCGGCATTGATTTCAACATCAACACTCTCGTCAATTTCTGGTGTAACGTGTACTGCAGCAAATGAGGTATGCCGTCTTTTGTTGAAGTCAAATGGAGATAAACGAACAAGACGATGTACACCAGATTCTGCTTGTAAGTAGCCGTAAGCAGATGTGCCTTTGACAAAGATCGTTGCGCCTTTAATTCCCGCTTCATCTCCAGGCGTAAGGTCAGCGATTTCAGTCGCATAGTTATGCTGGTCGCACCAACGGAGATACATCCGCATCAACATGCCTGCCCAGTCTTGTGCATCAACGCCGCCTGCCCCAGGATTAATGCAAAGAATTGCGTTGTTCTCATCAAATTCCCCATTTAACATTAAACGCAGTTCCATTTTCTCTAACTGCGTCGTAACTGTTGCGATACCGTTCTGAATTTCTGGATCCAAACTGGAATCGTTCTCTTCAATGGCAAGTTCAATGAGAACCTGTAGATCGTCAATAACACTCTCTATTTTTTCATATTCATCAATTTCATCTTTTAGGGCAGCAATACGTTGATTTACTGTTTGTACTCGCTGCGAATTCCCCCAAAAATCTGGTGCCATCGCCTCTTTTTCAAGTTCTTCTAATTCTCTTTGTTTTGTAGACAGGTCAAAGATACCCCCTGAGTTCATGAAGTTGATTTGTCACGGCATCAACTTCTATTTTTAAGTCTGTAAGCATTTATATCCTTTCAATTATCTGTGATTTTTGGCTTTGTGTATCGTATTACAACTCTATAAGCAATACATAATATGCTAAGCACTAAACAGAAGATAGGCAACCAATCACCATATCGTGTATAAAACGTTTGTTTTCCTTCTGATAATGCTACGTCTGCAATTAAGAACTCTTTATCAGTTTGCGGTGTGACAAATGGTGTTGTAATCTGTCCAAAACTGTCAACAACACATGAGTATCCACCGTTTGCGCAGCGCAAAACAGCAATTCGATTCTCTACCGCGCGCAAAGGCGCCATCGCCAGATGCAGCTCAGGGAAAGCGGTCCCAACAAACCATGCATCATTCGTAAGAATACCCATTGCATCTGCACCCTTTTTTACGAACTGCCGAAAGTGGCTCGGAAAGGCGGATTCAAAGCAAATTGATGTCCCGACTTCCATTTGTTCTTTGTTAGTTTGCATGGTTCCAACGTATGTTATTGGTAAAAGGTTTACTGTTTTACCACGTTCAAACGGTTTAAATTGGACAAAATTGGGTAGAAAATCCGCTAAAGGAACGTATTCTCCAAACGGCACAAGGTGCATCTTGGCATACTTACCAAGTACTTCACCCTCCGATGATACTGATATGACTCGATTGTACAGATCTCCGAAGGCATCAGGATCGGTAGCACCTATAAGCATTGGAATTCCACCGATTTCACGAAGCACCTTTTTGAAATGATTGTGATAATTGACCCATTCACCAGACAACACTTGCCCTCTGACTGTCGTTTCAGGCCAAACAATTACGTCCGGGTTGTGAGCTGCGGCTTTTCGTGTTAAATTGATATATCTTGCAAATATCTTTGGAAAATTCTCTGATTTCCATTTTTCAATTTGTGGAATATTTCCTGGAATAATTGCCACTTTCATACTTTTTTGCGGAGTATTTTCACTTCTCGCTATTGTTGCATATCCATAAATTAGACATATCATTGCTAACAAGCAAGGAACAATTATTGCCACTAATTCTTTTCGCCACTCATTTCTGTTACGAATTAATGTTGCAATCCCCGCATTGAAAAATACAATCACAAAACTAATACCGTAAACACCAGTTAGCGATGCGATTTGAATTCCTGGAAGATATTTCCACTGTGAATAACCGATGTTGCCCCAGGGAAAACCTGTTAATAGCCAGCTACGCACCCATTCTAAGCTAACCCAGATAGCGGCAACGCCTAATGGGAATAGAATACCTGATTGCCACGGTAATTGATGTACTAATACCGCAAAGACTGCAAAATAGAGTGCTGTATACCCTACTAAAAGTATATAGCCAAGCAATGTCGCGAAGATATTTGCATAGGGATATAAGAGCACAATTGCTATAAGTAGACCTGCAAAAAACAAAAATCCTGCTACATACCCTACGAGAAATGCTGATTTCCGATTTTCAACAGGTTCAAGTGCAATCAATAACGGGACTATCGCAACCCATGCAAGTGGAAACAGATTAACACTGGGAAAACTACAGAACAAAATTATACCTGAACTTGCAGCGAGCCAATATCGGTAACGTTTTAAAAAATCCAAAATGTATTCCACAGGATAGGCACAAAGTTTAGATAAATATTAACATATCAACTTGAATGTGTCAATATAAATACAGTCCTACTGCACGTCTAATCTGATAAACCACCCGCATTCCGTATCGTTGTTACCAGCCCGAAACTGTAAAAACCGTATGATATTAAAACCACACAGCAGGCAAAAAATGTGATATAGGGCTATCTCAACATCTTTTTTGAAAAATTAGCAAAAAAACTTGACAGAAATTTATAAAAAGGTATAATACTTGAGAACATGTGAGAAATCACTTGTATGAAGATTAAGTTTTTAATTCGGTAATTTTACTCAAGTTGTTATGGACAAGATTTTAAATGAAGATTAATAAATTAATCCTCATACAGATTGTGCTATTATGTGGCAACTTAGGTTATCATAATATGAAATAATATGTTATTATGGAACACGGATTAGTAAAGATTGGTATGGTAAATGGGTGCTGTTTATTCAAACTCACCTATACTTAACGCGAAACTCACGTAAAAGTGAGATTCATTTCTATAGGAGGTTGAGCGACATGAAAATTATGTTGGTATTAGCAGGATTTGTGTTGATGATAGCCTTTTGTGTTATCAGCACGAGCGACATGGCACAGGCAGAGGAAGTCTTGGGAGTAGGAACGGATTCACTGCTGGGAGGAGACCTAACCGATCCAGAAGACGATGGTAATCCTGAAGCAGATGACGGTTACAACGCCAAGTTCACAGCCAACGATGAACCCGGATTCGCGGGCGGGGAATTTGCGTTTAACGTCTTCGATAACGTCCTTGGCCCCGGCAATGCCAAATGGTGCTGAGGACGTGGAGGAGGCATTCCGGAGGAAGGCCTACACGTGACAGCTGAGTTTGAGGAGCCGTACGCATTGACACACTTCACCGTATCTTCAGCAAATGATGTTCCTGCAAGGGACCCCACAGTGTGGGAGGTTCAGGGGTCGAACGACGGCAAGGAGTTTGAGACCATCTATGCTCACGACGGGGATAGCTTTTGGGATCAGCGACTGCAAGTCGTCCTTTTTGAGGCAGGGGAAGATTACGACGTTCAAAAAACCGGGTATAGTTTTTTTCGGCACGTTACTTTTGACACC
>JAPPMR010000148.1 GCA_028818995.1 Candidatus Poribacteria bacterium
TCCCTACCAAATCAACGCTATGAATGCCTTTATGGCATTCAGCGGGACTAAAGAGGGGGTATATGACGTTTTTCTATAAACATATCGTCCCTACGGGACTGAAGACCATATAAATACATGATAACTACTTTAAACACCTTCTTTTGTGAAATAGAGTTCTATATATAGTTATTTAGCACAACTCGTTAAATTTATATTACTTTTTCTTGTAGCGCAACGCCAAATGTTCAGCATCTGCCCAATTTGGATGATTTTGCGCGTAATGAAATAAATACTGTTGGGCATATCCAACAAATTCACCAAAATAGTTTTTGGCAAATTCTTGAATTTCGCGTGCTGTCGCACGTTTCCGAAGATATATTGTCTCAAAAATCCGCTTTATCCAAACATCAACAGGCAATGCTGTAAGGTGTCCAAGCGAAAAAAGACAGATGCAATCGGCGACCTTCTCGCCAATTCCTTCCAGTTGCATTAATTCGTGTTTAGCTTCAGTATAATTCATCTGTTTGAGTACATCAAGTTTGAGTACTCCATTAGACACTTTGCTTGCGGCATGCCAAAGATAACTTGCGCGATACCCAGTGCCGCAATCAAAAATTTCGTCAACTCCCGCATCAACCAGCACTTGCGGTGTTGGGAAAGTGTAATCAGCGTACCCCTCAAACTCCAACCTGCTTCCAAAACGCTCTGAAAGTGTTCGAATAATACTTCGGATTCGCCTCATGTTGTTATTTTGTGATAAGATAAATGATGCTATAGTCTCCCATAACTCCTGGTTTAGGAGACGCATTCCCCAGAACCGATTAATTGCTTGACCAATGTAAGCATCAACGTTCACAGCTGCTAAAATTGATGCCAATTCTCGATTTAAATCCAAATAATGGGACAAGTGAGGTCTGGAAATTGGCTCGTTTCCTGAATTTTCTATAATTAAAGTATCGCCACTTTGCTGTATCTTGAGTATCTGCCCCTCAACGACACCATAATACGCATCATCCACCCGATTCCATCGGAATGATTGCCCAGATTCTAAGGTATATTGCAGGTTAAAATCTGACAGATGCTGTATGCACATTTGACGTTGATTCGTGACGTTATCCATCTTCATTGGCACTCTTGCACAAATTATATGCTAAAATATAATAAAATGCAAGTGTTTAACTAAAAATTAATTGAAAATTGTCATGCTATAGGGTATCATTAAAAGCAGTATTATTAAATATTGAGGAGAAAAGATTACGCATGATTATCTTTCTACGGGAAAAATTTATAGCACAAATCTTTATGTGGGTTATTGCGATTGTCTTTGTTATTGGGTCAATTATGCTTTACAGCGGTTCAAGTGGTGGACGCAGGGATGGAACTGAGGCAGAGGTCGTTCTTAAAATTGATGCGTTAGAAGTGACAAGGGGCGATTTTGAAAGAATGGTCTCGGACCAGATGCGGCGCCAACAGAACCAGAGGTTTGGTGCACCCCCTGACCAAAAACAGACAGAAAAAGATATGATTGATTTTTTGATCAAACGGGCAATTGAAGGGAGTGCCAATATTAGCAATGCAGAAGTTGAACGGTATATCCGTAGTAATGAAAACCTTGTTCAACAGTATAATCTATTAGGATATGAACGGGCAAATTTCCTTAAACAGGAAGTTCGTTTCTTCCTCAGCGCAACAGCACTGAAAGATAATGTCCAGAATCTTGAGTTAGTAACCGACACAGAGGCAGAACAAGACTATCGGCTTGAGGCAGACAAGGCAAAAGTAAAATACATTGAATTTCGGCATAGCGACTATCTTAAAGAAGATGATGTAGAAGCAGAAGCGGAAACATACTTTCAGGAAAACAAAGATGACTATAAAACTGAGGAACAGGTAAACGTCAAGTTTATCAAAATTAATCCTGAAGATTTTGTCACCCAATCGGATATTGAGGCTTATTACACTGAAAATCAAGCCGAATTCACTACTCCTGAGGTTGTTAAGGCACGACATATCTTGAAACAGTTCCCAGAAGGTACACGCAACCCGACCGATGAACAAAGGGCGCAAACGAAAGCGGCTGCAGAAGAATTACTTAAAACGATCAAAACAGAATTGGCTGCCGGAACATCATTTGCTGATTTGGCGAAAACACATTCAGATGGGCCCTCTGGTGCAGATGGCGGTGCATTAGGGAGTAGTATCCCAGAACTTCCTCCTGGCAAATATTTTGGGCGCGGGCAAATGGTAAAACCGTTTGAAGAAGCGTGTTTTGATATTTTAGAACCGGGAGAAATCAGTGATCTCGTTGAAACCGTTTTCGGATATCATATTATCCAATTGGAAGAAAAACATTCGCCTGTACTGAAATCTTTCCCGGAGGTGGAAATAGAAATTCGGGATAAAGTAGTTAAAAGTAGCGGCGTGGATAACGCAAAAAGAACTGCTGAGGATCTGTTATTTGAGATTGAAGTAAATGATTATGAAACCGCAATCGGTCTTGATAGTTACAAGGAGCTGTCACTTACCGTAGGGGAAACAAATTTTTTTAGTAAAGATGAAACAGATATTCCAGATATCGGAGCACTATTTCAATTTCGAGGATTGATTGAAGAAGTATTTGACATGGAAGTAGGGGTGACAAAAACAGTTGAAACAAAGAATTTCCGTGGAGATGTTTCAGCCTTTTTTGTTGCAACTGTTCTTGGGAAAAAACCTGTTGCTATCCCTGAATTTGAGGACGTTAAAGTTCAAGTTATTGACGATTTGCGTGCGAAAAAAGCCAAAGAGAGTGCTTTGGCAGATGCACAAAATCTGTTTAATCAACACGCGGATGGCGAGTCATTAGATGACTTAGTTAAAAAATATAAAGTGCCTGAAGGGGTAACTGCAGCACAAAAATCCGTTCAAGAGAGCAACCTTTTTAATCTTACTCCTGGAAGGCCCTCCGTTGCTGGGATGGGCTATTCAAAGGAAGTAATGTTTGCTGCGTTTAAAATGGCTGTAGGTGATGTCCGTGGACCATTTAGTGGCGACGAATCGGTTATAGGTGACGTGTCGTTTTACATCATCGAATTAGTTGAACGGGTGGAACCGGATTTAGAATTGTACCAAACGGATCCAGCCAAAAAGGCACAACGTTTTCAGACACTCCTTGAAGAAAAAAAAGAGAGTGCTTATGATAATTGGTTTGCAGCACGCAAAAAGGTGGCGAATATCTGGATTCACGAGGACTATCGCTAATTAAGAATATCGTAGAAAAAGTTTCTACGTTTCGGAACAAATCCTAATTCTGAGATGGTTCGTTCAATCTCCTCTATCGGCATACAGTAGACGGTGCCGGCTTTGCTGACAACGTTTTCTTCTATCATTGTTCCGCCCATATCGTTTGCCCCGAACTTGAGGGAGAGTTGACCAACTTTAGGTCCTTGTGTTACCCATGACGATTGGAAGTTGTCGATATTATCTAAAAATAAACGGGAGATTGCTAAGGTTTTTAGATATTCAAAACTTCCCGCAGGTGGAATGTGTTCAAGTTCCGTGTTGCTCGGTTGAAAAGACCAACAGATAAATGCTGTGAACCCTCCGGTTTCATCTTGCAGATCGCGTAATCGCATTAGATGTTCTACGCGTTCCGCGTAACTCTCAACGTGTCCATACATCATGGTCGCACTTGATTTGAGTCCAACTTTATGCCCTTGCCGCATCACCTCAAGCCATTCGTCTGCCGTGCATTTCTTAGGACTAATTTTGTTCCGAGCGTGGTCGGTTAAGATTTCAGCACCCCCGCCAGGAATAGAGTCAAGTCCAGCATCACGGAGCCGAGTGAGCGCTTCTCGCAAAGACATCCTATTAATCTTAGCGAACCAATCTAATTCTGGTGGCGAAAATCCGTGAACATGGATTTTGTAGTTTGCTTTTATCCAACGGAGCAGGTCTTCATACCATTCCAGTTTGAGTTTGGGATGTAGACCCCCTTGCATTAGGATAAGTTCGCCTCCCAAATCAAGGGTTTCCTGGATTTTTTGCCCGAGTTCTTCACGCTCCATCACATAAGCATCAGGGTCTTTTCGGTGGCGGTAGAAGGCACAGAATTCGCAATCAACATAACACCAGTTTGTGTAGTTAATGTTTCTATCAACAATGTAAGTGATGTAGCCTTCTGGATGTTTTCGGTGGCGGATAACATCTGCGGCGTGTCCCAGTGCAAGCAGGTCATGGCTTTTAAAAAGTGTTAGGGTATCGTCAAAGTTCAAACGTTCCCCTGCAAGAGCCTTTTCTAATACGGGTTGAATGGTATTATCC
>JAPPMR010000440.1 GCA_028818995.1 Candidatus Poribacteria bacterium
GATCAGTATTCCCTGCGTCGTATTTTTCATAAACGCTATCTCTGTGGCATCGGCGTTGATAAGTTGTGCCGCAACGGATCGGCACATTTCAACCGTTTCAGTCCAAGAGTCTACGTTTACAGCACCGTTCACAGTGGCATCTTCCACAAAGCCTACCATTGCATCCCTTACCCGACGTGATAATGGCGCAACACCTGCATGGTTCATATAAACATAGGATTTGGTAACCGGAAATTCGGCACACCACTTCTCAAAGAACGTTCTCAATACGTTTGACATCTTCCCTCGCATTCAAAACTATTTCAACTGTATAATCTTTAACTCGTTTTGCATTTGCAAAAACTATTGCTTCACCAAACAATCCACAGCAGAAAATCAAAATTCCGGTATTTATCAAAATAGGACTAACGTTTGGAAAACCTATTGTTAAAATACCACCCAATGCTGTTAACAGAGTGCCAAAGGGACCAAAATATCGAATAGGGCGTCTTGCACAACGATATATAAAAAAAGGCGCGAGTGGGCTTAAATCAGCAGCTTCCCGTTGTGCTTTGGAAATTGACCAGCTTGTTATTAAACTAATTCCCATCAGCGATATCCCCATTCCAATGCAACTAAGGGCAGCAATTATGGCAACATTAATAAGGAGAAACCCAATAATGAAGAAAGGAAGACTTAAAAATGCAGCGATACGATAAACATGGAATTTTGGGTTAATTTCGTTGTCATAGGATTGTTGCGTAAGTGAATTACCACTCGGATTGGACTGTCGCGCGAAAATTGAAAGAATTAACTTAAATGCTAAAATATCCAAGATAACGCGCCAAATCCTACCGAGCCCGTATTTACTTATCCCAAAACGGCGAGGGTGATGTTTAACGACCATTTCGGCGATGCGCGCGCCTACGACCTTGGACATGGCTGGAATGAACCGATGCATTTCTCCATAAAGCGGCACCTGTTTGATAACCTCAGCTCGATATGCTTTGAGTGAACAACCGTTGTCATGGATAGCAACACCCGTCACCTTACTAATAATCCAATTGGCAGCCACAGAAGGGACTCGCCTTGTCCAGAATTTGTCTTGGCGTTCTCTTCGCCATCCACACACTAAATCATAATCTTCGTCAAGTTTCTCAAGCAATTGCGGAATATCGGCAGGGTCATTTTGTAGGTCACCATCCATGCTTATAATCCGCTCACCTTGGGCAAATTCAAAACCTGCTGCCATCGCAGCTGTTTGACCAGCGTTCTCTTGGAATCGGATCACGACTAAATGGTGTTCCTGATTACGCAATTCTGATAGCACTTCAAAGGTGTTATCTTGACTCCCGTCGTCAACAAAAAGCACTTCATAAGTTCTGCCAATAGCCTCACATACTGCCCGAATTTTTTCATACAGTGGTCGGACATTCTCCTCCTCGTTGTACACCGGGACAACAATTGATAGATATGGTTTTTGTGTAGCGTTCAATGCTACTCCTTCCGATTCAAAAGAATTTGATGTGCTTTCGTTAGGGAATCAAAAGTCCCTGCATCAATCCATTCACCTTGTAATAAACTATGTTCAAGTTGTCCTCGTTCAATATAGACATTATTAACCGAAGTAATCTCGTATTCCCCGCGTGCTGAAGGTTCAATTGTACGAATAACATCAAATACTAATGCATCGTAAAAATAGACACCTACTACGGCATAATCGCTTTCGGGTTGTCTTGGTTTCTCGTCAATTCTCACGACTTGGTCACCATTCAAGGTTGCTACGCCATATCGTTCAGGATCATCAACTTTTTTGAGCAAAACGCGAGCACCCGCTTGTTGCACCTCAAAATCAGAAACGACTTGTTGAATTGAGGACTCAAAAATGTTGTCGCCAAGTAAGACAACTATTCTACCGCCAGCAGCAAAACCTTCGGCTAAAGCAAGCGCATTCGCAATACCCTTAGCCTCTTCCTGCACCCGATAGGTGAATTCACAACCGAACTCTTTTCCACTCCCCAACACGTTCACAAAATCTCCGACGTAAGATGGATTTGTAACAATAAGAATTTCGGTAATTCCTGCTTCTGTTAGTTGCCTGACACCGTGAAAAATCATCGGCTCATTGCCAACAGGCAAAAGATGTTTACTGGTAACCTTAGTAAGTGGATATAAGCGGGTACCCAAACCTCCCGCGAGAATTACGCCTCTAAGCATCGCTTCTTTTATGGTTTTCGGCATCAGTCAGTTTCTAAGAAATTCATCGGGTAATATCGTTAGAACCTCTTATGCTTGAAATTACGAGTTTTTTCCGCGTCCAGGGAATGTTAATTCTGCGACACCAGACTTATCCAACTCACCCAATCCCAGTTCTATCATACGATCATACTGCTCTTTCGTCGCTTTTGCCAGTGGAAGTGCAATTCCTGCATCATTTGCAAGGTCAAGAGCGATACCCGAATCCTTAGAGGCATGCGCGGCCGAAAAATAACATTCATGATCGCGTATCTGCATATCCTCTCCATCTGTTTCTAAAACACGAGAGTTTGCACCCGTTTGAGCAAAAACTTCCTGCAACATCTCCAGATCCAAACCAAGTGCAGCACCCAACCCAAGCCCTTCTGCAAGCCCCGCGGTGTTGATGTTCATCACCATGTTGACTAATGCTTTTACTTGTGCAGCCTTTCCTGCTTCACCGATATAACGAAGGGAAACACTCATTGAATCCAAAATTACACGCGCCTTATCAAAAGTAGCCTTTTTGCCACCACACATTAAATAAAGTGTGCCTTCTCGCGCTTGTGTAATGCTACTCGCCATACAGCCTTCAAGACTTTCTGCCCCATGTTTTTCCGCGAGGTTCTCAACATCTACATGAGCTTGCGGGCTAATCGTGGCACAATTGATAAACACTTTGCCTGACGCACCTTTGAGCAAACTATCATCCGCATCATCAGAATATATCTGCCGCATTGAATCGTCATCTGTAACAACTGTGATGATGTAATCAGCAAGTTCAGTGACTTGTGCTAATTTGTCTGCTGCCGTTGTGCCAAGTTCCGATGCTAATTCCTGAGCACGTTCACCTGCAGCATCGTAAACAGCAACGACTTTGAACCCTTCGTCATTAAGATGTCGAGCGATGTTCGCTCCCATCCTGCCTACACCTACAACGCCAATTTTATAATCTGCGTTTGCCATATCCGTCTCCTTACTCTATTCAAGATTCACAAAAGGAAATACAACCTACTATAAGTTTGTTATAAGATTATTGTATAAATTTTACTCTGATTTGTCAACAGGTTTTCTTGAAAAGTAGACAATAGATTTTCCCACTTTTTCCAAAATAAATAATACAAAACTTTTTTCTTGACAATTTTTGTATTTTTGTTATACTAAAAACATAAATCAAAACCAGTAATCTCATCAATCTACTGGTAGGTTTTCATTATTTTATTCTGAGGAGGATTAGCAACGATGACCCGTTTCACACCAAGTTTTGCTCTAAGAATAGATCAAAACTACCTTTTTATTATCATACTTGTCCTGTTTGTGGTACCACATATTGGGTGCATAGGAGGGGTTGACATCGTACCATTGAGTGCGAAAATCCAAAATGCTGATAACGCATTTGAAGAGGCAGAAGCTGTTTCTACTCGATCAGATGACCCAGAAGAGAAACAGGAGGCACGGGCAAGGCAGCAAAAAGCTTATGATAGAGCGATGTCCCTTTATCTTGAAGTCATTGCAAAAGATGCTAAAGCAAAATATGCCCAGCGTGCACACTATCAAATCGCAAGAATTTACAAGAAGCATTATGAATGGGATAAAGCGAATGAACATTATCAAGCAATTGTTGAACTTGACCCAACGGGATACTACGCAAGTGAAGCAAAGAGTAGTATCGCAAGTATTCGTAAGAATCGCGAACTAATTAGAAATGAATTAGCAAATTATCAAAACTACAAAGCCATCTATGACACTGAACCGACTGATGAAACCTATGCTATAGCCGCAAACTCGCTCTACAAGGTTGCACAGGCGTATGAAGAATTAGAAAATTTCCCTGAAGCCATCGCTACTTTTGAAAGATTGGTTGAAGAATTTCCCAATCATGACAAAGCAGTACAATCCCAATATCAGGTCGGAAACATCTATTTTTATAAAATGTATGATTATACCAATTCTGGTGGTTGGGGTGCTTTTGTAGCAGTCGCGGAAAAATTCCCTGGTACTTACGAGGCTGGGCAGGTTAAAAATGAATTGAATAAGGCTAAAGATCTCTTGACTGA
>JAPPMR010000474.1 GCA_028818995.1 Candidatus Poribacteria bacterium
TTATGCCATTTATAGACATTCGACCAATGGAGTTCATTCCGCCGGGTTCGGAGTTGATTCCATTGAATACCGGATGGTATAAATGACTATTTGGATAAAATATGTTCCATCTCTGCTCAATTTATGTCCGTCCTAAATGGTTAAAATAAGACATATCCACTTTTTATAAAATCCAGGTAATATTCTAAAGTATTCTGTAATTTTTGCGTAAAACCAACAATTTTGTTGGTTTTTTTTTGAAAATACCTTATAATATAGTTACATATAGACTTTATTTTATTATTTTTTGAATATTATTTTATCATGATATTATGTAACTCACAGAACGGCCGCACTTTGCTCGTTTTCAGACGTTACGGCGTTTAATGTATATGCCACATAGGAATCAGGGCGAATACCACACGCGTATCCACCCAAAGGCATTCATACCCGGGGAACGTCTACAGGCGTTATGGCATTTGTTAGTAGCACAATTCATTGTGCGTTTTTTAGGCATATATTTCAATTTTGCTGATTGTTTCGGACTTTTGCGTAAGTCCTGACAAAAAGGGAGACTCCACATGAAAAAACATTATTTTTCAATTCTTTTGTTAGTATTTCTCGGATTACACCTATCTTCATTAGATATTGCTGCACAAAGTTGCACGCAATTAAGTCTACCTGAAAATGCTATAGCGCGTTTATGTAGGCAAGAGGGAGGCGTCGCAGGAGATTTAGATTTTTCTCCAGATGGTAAGACTTTAGCAAGTGTAACTGGGCATCCTAAGCGAGTAGTTTTATGGGATATTGAAGATAAGGCAGCAAAATTGACTATTAATGACGTTAATGGGCATTCTGTTAGATATTCGCCCGATGGTAAGACACTTGTATGTGGCGATGTTGTATATGACGCAACAACTGGAGAGCCAACATTATTACTTCTTGATGGAAATGGATATAGAGATCATGTCGTCTATTCTCCTGACGGTAATATCTTAGCTGGGGCAGGACCAAAGGAATTCGTTTTTGGAAATCAAATGTAGATGTACCAACTACAGATGCGTTACCCGTAGGTGAAAGACCTATAAATGTCTTGCCGACAGATACATCGACTATAAATACACATGGAGACAGTCCTTCATCAACTCCCTTCGCTACTTCATCTACAACAGTCCCTGGAATTCAAGGATTAAGCTATTCTCCTGATGGAAAAGAATTAGCTATTGCTTGTAGTCTTGGAATTTGGATATACGATCCCGAGTTAAACGAAGAAGTAACATTACTTAATGCTGCTGATATACGATCTGTAGCATATTCTCCAAATGGAAAAACTTTAGCAGGTGCGTGGAGAGGTATCCGTTTATGGGATGCGAAAACCAAAAAACATAAGTTCAGAATGCTTAACGGCACAATTCTTCATGGAAGACATATTGTATATGCACATCCTCTTGCATTTTCTCCAGATGGTGAAATATTGATAAGCGGTGATAATCAATTCGGTCAAATTGATTTTTGGGACCCGGCAAATGGTGAATACAAATATACACTTCCAGGATCTCAACACGCTACTTATTCAGTCATATTTTCTCCAGATGGAAATACTATTGCAAGTGCCAGTGGTGACAGCACAATTTTATTATGGGATATAACATCCTATCCAATTGTTAGTATTTCACCAGATTCGGTTACATCTTTAACTGTCGGAGATGAATTAGCATTCGACCTTAAAATTGCAAACGGTAAAAACCTATCTGGGTATCAAGCGACAATAGAATTTGATCCCGATGCCCTTGAATATGTAGAAACAAAATACGGAGACTATTTATCTGGCGGTGTGCCCGTTCAACCTATAGCAAATCAACACGCAGGCACAGTTCAACTTGCATCGCTATCCCTATCTGGCACTGAAAGTAATGGCGATGGGACGCTCGCTACTGTTAAGTTTAAAGTCAAAGCAATTAGAACTTCAAAAATAGGTTTACGAGATGTCCTTTTATCTAACCCTGAAGGCAATAAATCTTATGCATGGATTGAAGGGGCACAATTATTAAAAAGCGTTATGACAGAGGATGGGGAAGATGTTATTTGCGAAACCACTAATACGAAGGATGTGAATAAAGATTGCGTTGTCAATATCCAAGATTTAGTGCTTGTTGCTACTAAGTTTGGAAAAGGCGGCGGAATTGCATCGGATGTGAATAGTGATGGAAGAGTGGATATCATAGACCTTGTATTAGTTGCAGGGGCATTTGAAAATACAGCGGGTGCGCCAGCCGTTTATGCAGATGCACAAGAGATGCTTTCTGCCTTCAATGTACAACAGTGGCTGCATGAGGCGCGGAAAATTAACATCACTGATCCAACCTTCCAACGCGGTATTCTCATGCTTGAACAACTTTTAACGACAGCACTCCCAAAAGAGACTGCGTTGCTTGCCAACTACCCAAACCCATTCAATCCAGAAACATGGATACCCTATCAGTTAGCAGAACATACGTCCGTTACAGTATCCATCTATTCTGCAGATAGTAAGTTGGTTCGGACACTGTCATTAGGCAATCAAGTTGCGGGACTTTATCAGAATCGTAGCCGTGCGGCATATTGGGATGGTAAAAATGAAAACGGTGAGTCTGTAGCAAGCGGAGTCTATTTCTATACGTTAACAACAGAAGAATTCTCTGCAACGCGGAAGATGTTGATTTTGAAGTAATTGAACGACTCCATTACACTTGACATCTGAGGAAAATTAGTATAATCTTAACGTGAACTCAGTTTAAAAATGTTGAATCAGTAAACGGTCGCAAATATAACTATCAATTGTTCTAAACCTCTGTAATTTTAGAAATAAAGGAGGGACAATTATGGCTAATAAAGAAGTTATTGAACAAACTGGATCTGATATTTCCACATCTCGTATAAGGTATGCGCCGACGAATGGGGCAATTATCTATCCTGAATCAGATGGGAAACCTATGGCAGAAACAGAACTCCATCGAAATGCGCTGATAAATGCGCTGATAATCCTTATTGAGGCTTTCAAAGATAAACCTGATGTTTGTGTTTCAGGAAATATGATGATGTACTATGTTGAAGGGGACCCTAAGAAATCAGTTTCACCTGATGTATTTGTTTCTTTTGGTATAGGCAAAAAACTCCGTCGCACATATCGTGTTTGGGAAGAGGGTAAACCACCAGACTTTGTGTTGGAATTTTCAAGCGAGAAAACTCACAGGACAGACCAAAATGAAAAGAAACTACTGTATGCCTCAATAGGTGTGCAAGAATACTTTCTGTATGATCCCGAAAGGCAATATCTACCGACACCGCTCATGGGTTTTCGTCTTATTGAAGGAAAGTTTGTTCCAATACCGGCGGATTCTGACGGGAGTGTTATGTCTGCAACTCTGAATTTGAAGCTGCGTTTAAGAGGTAATACTCTCGGTTTTTACGATACAGTTTCGTCAAAGTGGTTAGAAACTCCAGCAGATACAGCGGCAGCACAAGCAGAGCAAGAGGCGGTAAGAGCGGATGAAGAAGCTGCAAGAGCGGACCGAGAAACTGCAAGAGCGGACCAAGAAGCTGAGATTAGAAAGCAGGCTGAAGCAGAAGCAGCGAGACTCCGAGAAGAACTTGAACGTTTGACAGCACAAAACACATCGTAGTATACAAACACTCAAAATAACGACTTGTGCCAGTTAAGTAAAAGTTTTGTTGTTTTTCACAACTGTTCGTATTTTGTAGGAGCGATCTCCGAATCGCGACACGTTTGCAGTCGGGAATCGGAGTTCCCTCCTACTTTGAGGGCGGCAGGTATCGGAAAAGTTGCGGGATTCAAACCCAAACAAGACGAACATGTGAAATATAAATATATCAAATGTTAACTGACACAAGTCGTTAAAATAACCTTGCTCTATGGCAATAATGCGTTTTACCGATTTCCGGTTACGCCAACTGCCTTCCGAACCTTCCCCAGAATTGGCATAGCGATGTCACGTGCTTTTTCCGCTCCCTTTTCAAGCACTTTATCCAATTCATCGGGGTTTTCCATCAACACATTATACTGCTCACGTTGTGCCGAAAAGGTTGTTTCTAACAACTCATTCAGTTCATTTTTCATATCGCCATACGCCAGACCACCATCAAGATAGAGTTGTCGTTTCGCCCCAACAGCATTTGCATCCGCAAAATGACGGTAGATGGCAAAGACGTTGCATTCATCAGGGTCTTTTGGTTCTTCAGGACGTTTAGAATCGGTGACAATGCGCATAACC
>JAPPMR010000072.1:0-2353 GCA_028818995.1 Candidatus Poribacteria bacterium
ACAAAATTCTCGTCTGTTGATGAATTGGCAGAAGTCAGAATGCAGGCAATGGACGCGTTCTGCCGAGATTTCGAGAGCGGCAAGCAGCAAGGACGATACATAGACGCTTCGCTCCCCAATTTACCTTTCCTCGACGGTCATTTCGACCTCGTGCTTTCCGCACATCTCCTCTTTTTCTACTCAGCAAACAGAGATTTGGCGTTCCATCTTGATGCTGTACGGGAACTGCTTCGTATCGGAACTGAGGTGAGAATTTTTCCTATCGTTGATGTGAACAGCAACCCCTCGCCTTTCTTATCACCCGTTATTGACGAACTTGAAAAGGATGGAATTATTTGCACAGTGGAACGCGTCCCGTATCATTTCCAGAGAACAGGGAATGAGATGTTACGGTTGAAGGTATGTTAAAATTATCTGAATCAATTTCAAAGAAAGGACACTTTATGATAAAAACAATAGTGAGTCTACTCATACTTCTGACCTTATTTTCGAGCAGTACCTTCGCCGCAAATTACCCACGACTGAAGGCTATCCTCCCAGGACATCAGGAAGGGATCAGTAGTTTATCATTTAGTCCTGATGGCAGCACACTCGCAAATACTGGTTTCAAGAAAGTATTTTTGTGGGATGTGGCATCAAGACAGCTCAAAGCAACCCTCGCCCCGGATACACAACTGTCCTCGAATGTTGTATTTAGCCCTGATGGCAGCATACTCGCAAATAGTGGGAGCGGGAATAATGACAAGAAGATATATTTGTGGGATGTGGCATCAAGACAGCTCAAATCTACTCTCACAGGGCACAGGGCGGGGGTCAATAGTATAGCATTCAGCCCTGATGCCAGCACACTCGCAAGTGGAGGTGGATATAAGGACCATACGGTGCGTTTATGGGATGTAGCATCAGGGCAGACCAAAACTATCTTCACAGAGCATACGGCGGGGGTCAATAGTATAGCATTTAGCCCTGATGGTAGCACACTCGCAAGTGGGAGCTATGATGGCACGGTGCGTTTATGGGATGTGGCATCGAGACAGCTCAAAACCATTTTCACAGGATATGCGGAGGAAGTCTGGTGCGTAGCGTTTAGCCCTGATGGTAGCATTCTCGCAAGTTGTGGCGGAGAACGGTATAATGACAAGAAGGTATATTTGTGGGATGTGGCATCAAGACAGCTTAAAGACACACTCATAGGGCATACAGAGAGAGTTCATAGTGTAGCATTTAGTCCTAATGGTAGCATTCTCGCAAGTGGGAGTCGGGATGGCACGGTGCGTTTATGGGATATCGCATCTGGACAGTTCAAAGCCATCCTTGCAGGATTTGAGGGAGAAGTCAATAGTGTAACATTTAGTCCTGATGGTAGCATTCTCGCAAGTGGAGGCTGGAATGGTGATGCAAGTATTCACCTATGGGATCTCACAGCATCTGCCACTACATCCGCTGTTGTAAGTATTTCTCCCGCTTCAGTGCAACCATCAACTATTGGGGAACAAATCACCGTCTCCCTTAATATTGCAGGTGGGGAAAACGTAGCAGGTTATCAGGCAACCGTGGTGTTTGACCCGGATGCCCTCATCTATTTTTCAAGTGCCAATAGCGATTATCTGTCTGATGGAACGTTCTTTACAGCACCGGATGTTGGGGAAAATTATGTAACGTTGGCATCAGCAGGTGCCGAGGGCAAAAACGGTGATGGTACGCTTGCGACAATTACATTTCAGGTTGTTGATGCCAAAGCATCAAGGTTTTTCCTATCCCAGGCCTCTTTTGTTGATCCAGAGGGGGAGCGTTTGTTCCCTTGTATTGAAAATGGCACAGTGGGAGATGATACGGTAAAAGATAGCGAGGTAATTGAACCTGTATACCGCGCCGAAGATATCAACAATGACGGTGTAGTGAATATCCAAGATTTGGTACTTATCAGTGCAAACTTTGGGAGGACCGGGGAGAACGAGGCGGATGTCAACGGGGATGGTGTAGTTGATATTGTGGACTTAGTCAAGATAGCTGGTGCTTTTGGGAATAATGCTGGAGCTCCATTTTCTTTCCCTCCACAAACACTTGCAATGCTCAGCATTGCCGATGTGCAAGGTTGGATTACACAAGCACAACACCTAAACCTGACAGATGTAACATCGCAGAGAGGTATTCGCTTTTTAGAACAACTCTTGGTGGTGTTAACTCCCGAAGAAACGATACTATTGCCCAACTATCCGAACCCATTCAACCCGGAGACGTGGATACCGTATCAATTGGCGAATCCGAGCGACGTACAAATCATCATTTACGATACACGCGGCACGACTATCCGACATTTAACATTAGGGCATCAACCAGCGGGATACTACAC
>JAPPMR010000072.1:2363-4241 GCA_028818995.1 Candidatus Poribacteria bacterium
AACTACTGCTCCCTGAGTGGAGGAGCCTATTGGGACTGTCGGATCGATTTAGGTGAACACGTGGCGACAGGTGTCTATTTTTATCAACTACAGACGGATAATATATCTCTTCTACGTAAAATGGTCATCTTAAAGTAACGCGAGTTACAGAATAAAGATACAAATGTAGACGTAGGTGTTTTGCTTGGTGTCTTTGCTTGGGGGTTTCTGCGGATTTCCCCAAGTTGGGCAGTAATATTTTATTTCTACAGTGAGTTTTGCTCTTCTACGACCTATTTGCGTGGGTAGATGTTGTGAAGCCCAACAACTTAACTACTTGTGCGTTGGCGGTTCAGAGAGCACTTTTTCATAGGTGTATGTCCAATCCACAACCCGATAACCGCAGTTGCTGTAAAAGAGAAGTGCGCGGTAATCATCCCAACCCGTACTGATTGTTGCGTGCCGGTATCCGATTTTCTTCATCTCTTGAAGTGCGTATTGAAGCAGGTAACGTCCTAACCCTTGTCCTTGAAACTCATCTTCAATCTCAAGATAAACCGTATGGAACCAGTCTTGGGCATTAGGGTGGCTCGAATACTCACCACCAGAAACGGATGTACATAAGCCAATCTCTTCATCGCCGCTATAGGCTTTTACGACGCTATCTGGACGTTGTCCGCGTTCGTCCTTCCACTCTACAGAAAGTGTTACCGGTATAGGTGCCGATATTGGTGTAACATCGTAGTTTTCCCAGTCTAAAAAAACCCATCCGTTGGAACGGTGGTATCCGTTGAACCCAAGGAGTCCTTGAACTTGATCAAGCGCGTCTGATAAAAAAGCGTATTCAAAATGATAGAAACGATACCGACCCTGGGATCGGAAAGCGGAAATTCGGGTTACATTAAACATTTTCAGATAGGTTTCCGCCTTTTCAAGCGCGCCGTGCCCCACGTTCGTAGCCCAAGAACCGAATAATACCTACGTTTTCTTCTCTAATCTGAGTGAGCCCGACGTGAATAAACGCCTGCACTGCACCTTCTCTTATTGCGACGAAGGCAGTTTCGGAATCGAGTCCAAATCCAACATCGTTTTTGTCCGCTTTACCAGTCGTAACCCCGCGTAGTACAATGGCAAATTCTTCCTCCGTTACTGGATAACAGTGCGGGACATTAGCAATTAGACGGTTATAAAATTGTGTCACAGGTGCTTGCATGTCGGACGTATATTGGAGAATTTCCATCTGTTCTTCTACTCTCCTTTTTCTGGAGTCTCCCACAGCAGAATTGTTTCGACATCACTTCCACCCAGAAAACGGGGAATGGGATACTGTGGTTAAGATCAATGGGTGTCAATTTTAGAAAAAACGCATCATAGCATCGTAGGTTGGGTTGAGTGGAACCGAGAAAAGCGATACGGACACCCAAGCACATTTACCACCCTATACCGTTCTATCAATCAAGGAAATAGCGAAACCCAACGGAAACTAAGTTTCTCTATGTCTATGCGCGTATATTAGGTTTGATGTATTTTGAAAGACCTACCTTTGATTTTTAACACCGTTCAACCCAACCTACGGAACCTATACACTAAATTGAACCTATGAGGATGCTGCGGTTAAGGTCGCGCTGATTGTCTGAGTCTCGGGCTACCACTTTTCTGTCGGTGCTTCGGAGAGGTTTTTGGCGAATTCATAAGTCCAATCTACGGTCCGATAACCGCAGTTGCTGTAAAAAAGGAACGCGCGATGGTTATCCCAGGCAGTACTAATCGCTGCATGTTGGTATCCGATCTTCTTCATCTCTTGCAGTGCGTATTGGAGCAGATAGCGTCCCAACCCTTGTCCCTGAAAATCGTCTTCAATACCGAGCCAGACAGTATGAAGCCAGTTTTGTGCATCGG
>JAPPMR010000689.1 GCA_028818995.1 Candidatus Poribacteria bacterium
ACTGGTTTTTCCACAATTGCCGCAGGAACACCGTGGTCTGATGCCTGTTTCATCAACGGATAACGGATCCGTTCGTTGGTATTCGGAAGCACGGGACATGTGACGATATGCAAGACATCCGGCTTCTCTTTTTCAAGCATCTCGTCCAAGTCGGTATAACGGGAAGAGATATTGAAGTCATCCCCGAAGTTGTTGAGTCGCTCTACGTTCATATCACAGATTGCTGCAAGTTTACCACCTTTCACAAAGCGATAAGCATCTGCGTGTCCACGGGCGCGACCACCGCATCCCAACATCGCAGTTTTATACATGATGTCTCCATTATAGCCCATGCTTATGCAGTTTGGACCCTACACGGTAGGAGCGTTTTCTAACCGTTCTGTTACAAATAAAGTCTTATAATTTTTCTCGCAAAATATCAATCAAGCCATCGGGCGGTTCAAACGGAAGGTCGATAATCTGACTTGTTACGCCACTGTAGTAAATGCCGAGGAGGAGATTAAATTCCGCAAGAGATTGTTTGAGATGCGTCGGATGCACATTGTTCTCATCGTCAAGCCAATTGAAAACAGCATTGGTAAG
Source organism: Candidatus Poribacteria bacterium (assembly GCA_028818995.1). Next base: position 583 of record JAPPMR010000689.1, read on the forward strand.
ATTGCCTTGTGCGACGACATCCTGCTCTCCATAGTCGAGTGGTTCACTTTCGTAACCACCTTCTGGTGTTGCGCGTTCCCAGCTGCTAAACCGCCAATGCACGAAACCTTTCGTTCCTACGACAAAGACGCGTTTGTGTGTGTGATTACCCGAATCTATAGGCACTCGCGTCCCTACACTTGCTCCGAATGCGAGAGAGACGTGAAGTCCATTTTCATATATGACCTGAGCGGCAGCATGCATTGGAGAGGGCTGAGTGGAGTCCAAATCCTGAGCTCCAGCAACTTGTCCGAGCACTCGGATCGGGCGCGAGTTGTCGATGTAGGAAGAGACAAGTTGCAATACGTGGGGTGCTTGGTCTACAGGCGTGCTGCGTGCGCTGGCATCAATAAACTTGATTTCCCCAATTCTGCCCTCAGCAACATCTTGTTTTAATTCTAAGTTTTTCGGGTGAAAATTGAGTTGTGTATTAACAACGAACTTCGTTTGTGTTTCTTCAGCTAATCCTGCAAGCTGCTTCCAGTCCTCGCTTTCAACGGCAATCGGCTTTTCCACAATCGCTGCTGGCACACCGTGGTCTGATGCTTGCTTCATCAACGGATATCGAATGCGTTCACTTGTGCCGCGTAAAACAGGCGCTGTTACAATGTGAAGCACATCGGGTTTTTCTTTTTCAAGCATCTCATCTAAATCTGTGTAGCGGGAAGAAACACCAAAATCATTGCCAAAGTTGGTAAGCAATTCCTCATTCATATCGCAAATTGCTGCGAGTTTACCACCTTTTACAAAGCGATAGGCATCTGCATGTGCACGGGCACGACCACCGCATCCTAACATCGCTGTTTTATACATAAATATGTCTCCTATAATATTCCAATATTGAGTAGTAAAGCTAAAGAATAACAGTTCAATTATTCACTATTTTCGTTTAACGCTTGCATGAAATCTTCCTGGGTTTTTACCTGCATTGCAGTACTAAACAACTGTTCAAGGTGCTGCAAGTCGTCAATTGCCTCCAGCGTTGATTTAAAAGTTTGTGTTGCGTCGAATTGTAATCGAAGTTTTAAAACCTCCAGAATGTGCTTTCGAGTGGTTTCTTTAGCACCTTGTTCGCGTGCTTGTGGTGCCACGTATTCAACAATAGGTGGTTGTTGCATGGTTTCCTCCGAAATAATATCCAAAATTGTTTGCGAGTCGTAAACTAAATTCCCCAAAATAGCGAGACTTCCAAGATACTCCGGTTTGTTCACGACATCAATGCTATCAGCAGCTTGAATACATCGGCGAAGCCATTGTTCGGAATCTAAATCTGCTGGACGTTTCATCAATGGCGTAAAAGGTATCAAACCCACCGACTTCAAATCAAGAATCTCTTGCCCATCTATCTCGATCAATCGCAAAACCTGATATTCAATAGAAATATTGTGGTTTTCAAGATTTTGTTCAAATTTTCCTGGATCGTTTCTGCCAGCATCAGGGCGTAGATAGATAACATTGGAATACACTGGTAGTCGGTGAACTTCAATCGCTCGGATGATATAACCTGCCATTTGAAGTGGCATCTCTGGATCATAACTATCGGTAGTTTGAAACTCAAAATGCACAAGCATTTCCCGACCGTTGTCTAATGCTTTAATGAGGATATCTGCCTGATACATTTCTACAGTAGGTTGTTCGGGCGTAACTACCTCCAGCACAGTGGTATCCGTCAGTCCGAATTTGAAGCAGAGGTGGACAAAATCTTGAGGGTTTGTTTCGACCTGTTTCTTAGAGGCAGCATCAAAACTTGCCATCGCAATCCTTTCACGGTTTTAGCGTATTTCGTTTACAAATTATAACATACTTTTTAGCGTGTGCGTTAATTTCTGTGTTGTTGCAGGAGGCAGATAACATATCCGCCTCCACATAAATTTGTAGGATTATAAGTGCTCCTTGAGAGAAGCCATTAACCCATCTGGTGGGTCAAACGGGAGATCAATAATCTGATTCGTTATACCGCTATAGTATATACCTAAAAGCAGGTTAAATTCTGCAAGGGATTGTTTGAGATGTGTCGGGTGTTCGTTTTTCTCATCATCAAGCCAATCAAAAGCTGCTTCAGTGAGGTTGCCCTGTGCTTGGATATCCTGCTCACCATAGCTGAGTGGACCACCCTCGTAACCACCTTCATGCGTGGAACGCTCCCAACTACTGAACCGCCAATGCACAAAACCTTTTGTGCCGACAACAAAAACACGTTTATGTGTTACTGTGCCTCCACCCTCTGATGCCAACGTCCCCATGCCTGTTCCAAACGCAAGAGAAACGTGCAGACCATTTTCATATATTGCTTGTCCGGCAGCATGCATCGGAGAGGGTTGCGCAGAATCTAATTGTTCTCTACCTGCTATTTGACCTAATACTTTGACAGGACGCGAGTTATCGATATATGACGATACCAACTGCAATACGTGGGGCGCTTGGTCTACAGGCGTGCTGCGCGCACTTGCATCAATAAACTTAATCTCACCTATCTTACCGTCTGCAACATCTTGTTTCAGTTCAAGGTTCTTGGGATGAAAGTTTAGTTGTGTGTTGACAATAAACTTCGTTTGTGTCTCTTCTGCTAATCCAGCAATTTGCTTCCAGTCCTCGCTTTCAACGGCAATCGGTTTCTCTACGATTGCTGCTGGCACGCCGTGGTCTGACGCTTGCTTCATCAACGGATATCGGATACGTTGATTGGTACCGCGCAAAACTGGAGCCGTGACGATGTGGAGAAGATCAGGCTTCTCTTTCTCAAGCATCTCATCTAAATCTGTGTAGCGGGAAGATACATCAAAGTCGTCACCGAATTTATTGAGAAGTTCTTCGTTCATATCACAGATTGCGCCGATTTTGCCACCTTTAACAAAACGATAGGCACTTGCATGTGCACGCGCACGACCGCCACAACCTAAAAATGCACTTTTATACATGGAAATTTCTCCTTAGTAAAATTCAAAATGTTAACTCTTTCTTGTAGGCGTGGTTTGAAACCGCGCCTGCCAGAGTGTTGGGATATAATATCATATCAAATGACATATTGTCTTATTGACTTTCTATATAAATCACTTGTAGGTCGGGTAGAGTTTACGAAACCCGACATGGATACCCGTATCTGATCATACGTGCCCAAATCAACGCCAAAAGCGCTTATGGCATTTGTCGGGTTTCGCTTTGCTCTACCCGACCTACAATTTGAATATGAACAGACCATTACAACTGCTCTCTAAGCAAATCCATCAACCCATCAGGTGGGTCAAATGGAAGATCAATAATGTTATTTGTTATACCGCTGTAGTAGATACCTAAAAGGAGGTTGAACTCAGCAAGTGATTGTTTGAGGTGTGTCGGATGTACGTTTTTCTCGTCGTCAAGCCAATCGAAGACAGCCTCCGTGAGATTTCCTTGTGCTTGAACATCCTGATCGTTATAGTTGAGATGACCACCCTCATAACCACCATCAGGCGTTGAGCGTTCCCAACTGCTGAACCGCCAATGCACAAAACCTTTTGTGCCAACAACAAAAACACGTTTATGTCTAAAATTCGCGGGTCTTTCTGACACCTTCGCACCCATCCCTGTGCCAAAAGCAAGGGAGACGTGAAGTCCATTTTCATATATAACC
>JAPPMR010000277.1 GCA_028818995.1 Candidatus Poribacteria bacterium
TACGCACTGATGTAGAGCTCTCCATCTGATACACAAATGGTAGGAGAAAAGAAGGCATATTTGCTCTGTTTTGAAGGATCTTTTACAGGCAGCCATGAATCTCCACCGTCAGCAGAATAAACGATGTTTTTACCAACAACGGTGTATAGTTTATCACCAATAATCTCTAATTGACTGACATTTGTATTTATTATGCCGGTGCTACATTCTACCCAAGAATTCCCTGCATCTGTTGTGCGAAAGACTCCATTTCTTGATGTGCCTATGAATACAGTATTACCATCGATTGGTAACACTGCTAAAACTTCACCATGCATTACGCCATCGTTGTTTGATATCCAGGAATCACCCATATCATCCGAAATATAAACCAAACCGTCATGAGTGCCAGCATATAGCTTCTCCCCTTGCACTGCAATTGTCTGAACGTAATCACCTTCTTTTTTTATTTTATCTGGGGTAATGAGCATCCAAGTGTCGCCTATGTCATTTGACCGGAAGATACCAGATTCATCGCCTATTCTTCCAACCATATAGAGTAAATGTCTTATTGATGCGAACGAGTCGACACGTAAATCGGGGGAAGTTTGTTGCTTAGGTGTAGGATTTGATTCTGGTTTATCTTGTAAGTTGTTTTCTGTCACATCCCCATCTGGATGTTTAACGACAGTTGGTTTGATTGATGTCCACGAGTCTTCATTCGTCATTCTATGATAAATCCCTTTTTTTGTCGCAGCAACCAACGTTATCCCAACACTTGAGAGTTTGAAACCAGTCAAAGGTATTATTCCTGATTTGGGAATATCCGGAGACGGGTCGGGATCTATGAGATACCTACCGAACATTGGTCCGAGTCCATCATTGATTTGTGTCCATGTATTACCATCATTTGACTGCCAAACACCTGTGCTATCTGTACTAACATAGATGTGTTCATCATGAATCACAATATCAGTGATTCTTTCATGTGCTCCGAAAGCAGGTACGCGTTGCCATGTGATGCCAATATCAGTAGAAATGTATAATGTCCCCAGCGTACCAACATAGATTTTATCGTCCATTTGTGCGATTGCTTTAACTACCATGGGGTCTCTACTTGGGTCGTTATACAATCCAGTATTAACTGGAGTCCAACTGTTTCCTTGGTCTGTGGATCGGAATACACCTGATCCATCTGTCCCCGCAAATAGAATACTATTAGAGGTGTTATAAAGCGTTGTTATCTTGCCACCGTAAGGACCGTTCGTCTGTTTCCATGTGCCTTTAATCTTAGTGCTTTCTGCATCATCCGATTGTGCTGCAGCAAACAGCGGTGTATCCGGTTTCTGTCCCGTTCCATCACTGTCGCTGAGTACATCAGAACGTCCGACTTGATTGCTAACTGCCGGTTTAACTGGAGATTCCAAGACTATTGATGTGTCAACGATTTCAATCGTTCGCTCTGATGTTGCCTCTAAACTATACGGTTTCTGAAAACGAATTAGATTTTGCGCACCAAAGCCTATGAGCAAAAAGACTATTATTGCTGAGGCAGCGGATATTACTAACGGTACTAAAGGTTTACTTCCAGATGGAGTTGTGGATTTTAGTTGTGAAATTCCCTTCATGATATTCTCTGTGATTTGTGTTGGCAGTTGGAAACTGCTAAGATTTTCTTGAATCACGGCTTCCTCCTTCTTTAATCGGTTACGTGCACGGTGGAGTCGACTCCGTACTGTATTGGGAGACACCCCTAAAAACTCAGAAATTTCTTCACATGACATTTCAGCGAGGTAATAGAGGCTCATCACTGTACGGTCACTTTCCTTTAGTTTGCTGAGCAATTTATGGACTATTGTACGGCGTTTTTCTTTTGCTGCTTCTTCGCGTTGTTGGGCTATATGTTCTGAATAATATGCCTCCTCCAACTCAATAGGATCTGTCTCATCAATTGATTGCGTTTCAATTTTTTTCTTGCGGTGCCACGCGATACACTTTCGGTTTGTTACGACATAAAGCCATCCTGCAAATTGTCTGTAGTGTGTGAGGGTCGAGAATTTTTGATATGCAGTGATGAAAACATCTTGCGTAATTTCTTGTGCGATGTGAAAATCACCAATTTTCTGCCACGCAAGGGTGTGTACCTGCTCTTGGTATTTCTCTACAAGTTGAGCAAAAGCGTGTTGATCACCTTCTAATGTGCGTTGAATTAGTTCAGAATCATCGTTTTTCATCGTACACCTTCATAGAAAAAATAGAAAAATGCAATTACAATAATAGCACTCTTTATAATTAAAAACGCGATTTTTGGGTATAGAATTGCACATTTTTGAAAAAAAATGCAAATTTGGAAGGAAGAACAACAATTTTTTCAAAAATGAGAAGAGAATTTATGGAGAATTATAAAAAAACACACCTACTGATAGAAGTGTTATTAACACCTATTAGTAGGCGTATCCTTATTTCATTCTTTTAGGCGCGCTTTGGAAGCGCGCCTAAAAGAGCAATGTAAATTGCAAATCAACTATAAACAGTTTATTTCTCAATTTGAATGCGATGGACACCTGCTTGAGTGCCAGCGTAGAGGAAACCGTCCAATACCGCTAACGATTGAACTGGTAGACTTAGCGAACCCAACTGTTCCCATTTCTCATCTTTATGGAGCCACTTGTAAACTCCATGTTGCGTTGTACCGATGTAGAAGTCAGTGCCATCAATTTCTACAGTTTCAATTGATACGTGCTCTATACCATCGTTTAATTGAGTCCAGGAATTACCACCGTCCAATGACCGTATTAGCCCTTCTCGCCCAGACAGTAAGTAAAGTTTATTGTCAATCTTTCTTGATTCTGCGAACCGTCTATGTCCCTTTTTATCTTTGACAAGTTCCCACGGTTGATCATGGTCCTTCAGACGATAGATATCACCTCGGTCTGTTCTTGCATAGATATTAGCGTCACTGAGCGAAATATCAGTAACGAATTGATCTTTTAATCCGAGATTAAGCCAGGAATCCCAACCTTCATTCCACAGAAAGACTCCCTGTCCTTGTGTGCCAACATAGAAAGTTGTCCCTACAATATGCATACATTCGATCGCGTACATTTCTATGTCCGTTTTAATTTCGATCAATGCGTTGTTCTGCTCATCTAATTGGAAAATACCACCAACAACGTTGTTAGGATCAAATCTCGTGGCACCAACGTATAGTTTTCCATTCAAAGCAGATATCCGTGAATAACTGAAATCAATCGGTTTTGGAGGAACCTCCACAGATTCCCACGATTCGCCACCATTTGCACTATAAAGAAGTCTACTTCCTGCTAACGCAAACGCGTAAATTCTGTCTCCCAAAACTTCCAAATCAACTACAGAGGTGCTCATTATTCCTGTGTTTGCTTCCATCCATGAATTACCACCATCTTTTGTGCGGAAAATACCTACTTCCATCGTTCCCGCAAAAACAGTCTTATCGTCAAACGCCACTAATGTGCTAACCAATTCATCTGTCATACCTTTGCTAACTGGTATCCAAGAATCACCTTTGTCATTTGAACGGAAAACACCACTACCAAACGTACTGGCATACAGTGTTGAGCCAAAAACATCCAACGCTTCAACGGTATGCTGCATCTCTTTAGCGGTGATACGTGTCCAAGAATCGCCCTCATCATCAGACCGGAAAAGTCCCCCATCTCGGAAAACCCCTCTACCTTCTCCTATATTCATGCCAGTATAAAGCAGGTTATCCATGACAGCAAATGAGTCAACACGGATAACTGATGGTAGCTGCGGTGTTTGAGACGGATCTAATCCAGATGCAGGCGCTTTATTAATTCGTTCTTGGTTATTAGGTTGCATACTAAATGCTGAATTAATTGGTTGCCACGAATCTTCTGCGGCTTTTTTCCGAAAAGCACCTCCTTCTTCGGTCCCAACAACGAGGGTAGTACCAATATTTGCGAATTCACGTATCCTTACATCTATCAGACCATCGTTCATTGGTATCCAAGACTTCTCATCATCTGAATACCATACACCTCCTACACCGCCTCCTCCTGGAGATGAACTGATGTATATACGGTTACCAATAATTACGATACCGGAGATTGTGCTATGTTGTGGATCGGTTGGAACATGGGACCATGTTTTCCCTGTATCGGTTGACGCATATAACTTTGGAGGAACACTTGCATAGATCGTATCTCCTTTCTGCGCAAATGCCAAAGCTGATACTTCAAGAC
>JAPPMR010000901.1 GCA_028818995.1 Candidatus Poribacteria bacterium
GAGTCCATAGTGCACCGATAATCACACCGATTGTCAGCAAGATCACACCGAGAATCGTACATCGGAAACCAAGTTCATCTGATGCACCCAGAGACGGAAGAAGATTCTGATAGAGCATATGCTTCTTTTCCCGGATCTTTTTCTCTGCCATCAGATACAGTAATCCAAATCCAAATGCGGTAATAAATGCAGCATAGGCAAGAAGGATCAGTGTAACGTGAGGAACTAACCAATAAGTTTTCAAATTTTCAGGCAATGGTGATGTGTTTCGAGAAAAACTATAAGAAATCAGGATTGTAATGAATGCAAGCGGCATCACAAAACTACCAATAGCACGCAGCTGCGTTATTCGGACAACAATCAAATAGATTAAGGTAATTGCCCACGCGAAAAAGGCAGTAGAATCTGTCCAATGTGTCATAGGAAAATGACCTTGTCGAGACCACCAGAGTATGATAAAAAGTGTTAACAAGGCAAATCCAAGGCATGTTCCCCAGAAAGCGGTTAGGGCAATCTTCGGGCGTAGTGTCGGAGTTTCAGTTCGTTCTCCTATAGCAAGGTAGAGAACCTGAAAAATACTTGCTGCTAAATAGACTAATACGGTTACAAGAAAGAGAAAATGCATGATTCTACTGATGTAAATTATAGATTTGCGCGTTGTATGCTTAAAAACTCCGATATAAAGTTGTTCGCATGCTCAATTTTACCGTGTCGCACCCAGTTGAAAAGACATTCAGCAGAACATTCTGGGTTCGCAAGACTTAGACAACATGTTTGTGGACTATCAGCAACATGTCCGATGAGTTGCTCAAAAAAGTCCCCACGCATTTTGGAAGTCGGAAATGTTTTGAGAACTTCCGCACGCCGCTTGCCAAGAAGATTGATAAAAGCACCGTAGCCGTTGTTTTCAAACTGATGAGTGAGTCTCTCATGTAAATGTTTTGCTTTGCTAACATCTGTGCCATTCTTAGTGGATATACTTATAATAAGGTTGTCATCTATGATAAGATTCGGTGTAAAGAAGTCTCCAGAGTTTGGTCTGTCAAGGGATTCTTGCAAGAAAGTATCAGAAGCACCACGTATAGACGCATCGGAAATCACGAGGAATGCGTCTTCAAAGTCAGTGGAATTGTGCACTACTGTAGCACCGCATTGTTGCAGCAGCGAGACTCGACGTTTAATTTCCGATGTTTCTTGCTCACATAGTATCACACACTTACGATTTTCCAATAAAAGATAAACCGGATAGGGCAATCCTTGATTTTCTATAGGTACTGGTTTTCCATTTTCGTATCCAAGCGTATACAACGATGACGTGTTCAATGTATCTTCAAAATGTTCTCGAATACGGCGGCTTGTTGCAGGACTCTTGCCACTTGTAGAGATACTCATCATGAGTTCGCCATCTGTTACAACAGACGCAGCGGCAAAGGTGCATTGCGGAATCACGTCCACAACATTAACTAAGCGGATGTTATTTTTTTCATGTGCTTCAACGTATACTGCTGTGTTTATAGCTGTAAAATCGGTTGCGGCACACACAAGAAAATAGCCTTTCGTATCTCCAGTCTTAAACTGCCGTTTGTGCCATTGTATTGAGCCAATCTCAGCAAGGAATATAACTAATTCGGTTGCATCGGGACTAACTACGGTCACTTCTCCTCCACTAATGAGCATAGCGACAACTTTACGCTCAGCAACAGTGCCACCGCCTACCACAAGGCATTTTCTGTTTTGAAGATTTATGTGTGCAGGGTAAAACATCTTACTTATGAATCCCGAGAGACCACATAATCCGCGAGGTTTTCTAAGGCAAACCTTGCATCTGATTGGGGTACTTTTGCCAACGCAGTTTTAGCACGATCTGTATAGCCTTGAGCAACCTTCAAACAGTGTGGTTCTACATCATATTTTTGAAACAGCGATTCGACGACAGCAATTGCCTTCGTTTCATCAGTATTAGGGTTTAACACTTTCTCAAGGGTTTGTTTCTCATCAGCATTACAGACTTTTCGGGTATGTATGATAGGAAAGGTTAGTTTCCCTTCCCGAAGGTCACCGAAAGCGTTTTTTCCCAATTTTTCTGGGTCTTCCACGAAATCAAGCAGATCATCAACAATTTGGAATGCAGTTCCAATTTGCTGACCATAGGTAGTGATCGCATCAATCTGTTGCTCATCATTTGTGCCGAGATGCGCACCAAGTGTACAAGAGGCAGCAATCAACTTACCTGTCTTAAAACTAATTATCTTGAGGTATTCTTCTTCTGATATATCAAAATCTCCGCTTTTGTAGGCATGAATCACTTCGCCTTCACACATTGCCTGAGTAGTGTCTGCAAGTATTTTCATAGCGGGGTCATCTGCGCGGCGGGAGACGAGCATTGAAAGAACACGGGCATGGAGGTAGTCACCTACAAGGACTGCCACCTTATTACCCCATTTGGTATGTAATGTTTCTCGACCGCGCCTAATTGCAGCTTCATCAAGAACATCATCATGCACAAGGGATGCTACATGGATCAGTTCAACAACTGCTGCGAGCGTGTGTGCATCAGTACCTTCATATCCACACGCTTTCGCAGAAAGCACAACAAGGATAGGACGCAAACGTTTGCCGCCACCTTCTACCACATGCTGAACCGCCATATCTACAAAACTATACTCACTCACAGTGTTTTCAGTCAGTTTCGCCTCTACAGCACTAAGATCATCGGCAATTAATTTAACAATACCATCAAAGCTTGACATTCAATTCCTTTACGATTGTTTAGAGATTTGCGATTACCTCTGTTGCTGCTTGAACGGTCGTGTTGATATCCTCTTCAGAATGTACTAACGAGACAAATCCTGCTTCAAATTGGGAAGGGGCAACGGACACACCGCGTTCAAGGAGACCCCAAAAATATTGACGAAAACGTTCTGTATCTGCAGTTCGTGCACCGTCCGCATCTGTAACGGATTCTGAAGTGAAATAGAGCATCAACATTGACCCGACACGACTATGCCACGCATCAATACCGTGTTTTTGTGTTGCTTCTGCGAGTCCATCTGCCAGTGTAGATGCGCTGCTTTCAAGTTGCTCATAAACTCCCGGTTCTGCAAGCTTTTTCAATGTGGTTATTCCCGCAGAAACTGCTAACGGATTTCCAGATAGAGTGCCTGCCTGATACACATCGCCTTCGGGGGCAACACACTGCATAATCTCACGTTTTCCACCGTAAGCACCAACAGGCAAGCCACCACCGATTATCTTCCCTAAACAGGTCATATCTGGCGTAACTTTATAATATGACTGTGCTCCACCATACGCCACCCTAAAACCGGTAATTACCTCATCAAAAATAAGCACAATCCCATGCTGTTGCGTAATTTCACGAAGTTCATTGAGGTAACCCTCACGCGGTGGGATAATACCCATGTTGCCCATAATTGGCTCAAGGATGAGACAAGCAATCTCATCAGCGTTAGCCTCAATTGTTGTTTTCAAAGTATCAGGATCGTTAAATGGGACAGTGAGGGTGTTACGTGCGAAATCCTCTGGCACGCCACCGCTATCTGAAAGACCGAAAGTCGCAACCCCTGAACCCGCTTTTGCCAAGAGATAGTCTACATGTCCGTGATAGCATCCGTCTATCTTGATGATTTTATCGCGTCCTGTATAACCGCGTGCAACACGAATCGCGCTCATTGTCGCTTCCGTACCTGAGTTCACAAGTCGGACTTGTTCAATAGAAGGCACTGCGTTGACGATGATTTCAGCAAGTTCTGTCTCTAACGTTGTAGGTGCGCCGAAACTTGTGCCTCGCGATGCTGCTGCATTGACGGCCTTGACTACATCTGGGTGCGCATGTCCCAAAACTAATGGACCCCATGATGCAACATAATCAATATATTCGTTTCCATCTATGTCGTAAATTTTAGACCCCGCACCACGATCAATAAAGCGGGGATGCTCACCAACCTTGCTAAAATTACGAACAGGACTGTTGACACCACCAGGGATATACTGTTGTGATTTTTGCCACGCTGATAAAGATTTGTTACTCTCCAATTCGTTCCTCCAATTTCGTTTTTAAAGTTGTTATAGTAAAACCAACATTATCGAGCCATCATGGTCGGTCCGGTTTCCTAACCGAACTATAGGCATCAATTTAAGAGCAAAATGCTGGATTATCTCTTGTAAGAGGGCTTTCTAAGCCCGATTTATTACCCAAAGGT
>JAPPMR010000345.1 GCA_028818995.1 Candidatus Poribacteria bacterium
GAAGGAAGCCCATACAAATTGCAAAAGACTTTTCGGCGGCGACCGGAGTTCTTCGGTATCCAGATATCTGATAGCGGCGCGCCGTTTCCGATGCGTGCACTCGCACATCCTGAACTCCGCGTTTATCGTCATCTCGATGAAATAGTGCCGTGAGTGAGCAAAAAGCGGAATTTCGCGCAAATGTTTACATGCTCGGGGGCTTGAAATGATTCTTCTGGATAGGCACGATTGTGGATAGGATTTGATGAAGAACATCTACTGCAATCGTGTTAGCGTCGATAATCCGAATTAAATCTTGCGGATAGTGGTCAATCAGAGGTTCCGTTTCCCGTTTGTAAACATCCCACCGATAGCGAACGACCATTTCTTCGGCATCATCGATTCGGCTTTCTTTGAGTGCGCGTCCCCGAATGCGTTTGAACATCACTTCCCGATCCTCACAGACCAAGTAGATCACTTTAAAAATATTTACATAGGATGCCATCAAGGATGCTTGCGTGATGTTCCGTGGGATGCCGTCAAGGATGAGCAGATCGCTCTCCGGCGAGTAAACCTGCTCACGAACTTTTGCCTCCATGTAGTCTTGCCAGATTTTAATTGTGATGTGATCTGGGACTAATTTACCAATTCCTGCGTATTCTTGGAAGATTTGTCCGCATTTGGAGTTGATGTCGAGTTCGCGGAACATATCCCCACTGGAGACATGGAAAATGCCGGGAATTTGGGACAGCATTTTCCCTTGTGTTCCCTTGCCAACACCGGGGGGACCGACAAGCATCACCGCGTGGTAACACGGTCCATCCGGCTCGTGTAGAGGGCTTATATCTGTTGTCATGTCTGTTTTTGTCCTCTGCCGCCTTTGTTCCTCTTCGTTGAGTTGGCGTACCTTACAAAAAAGTTTCAAGTGCTCCTGCAGTAAATTTTACACCCCAAGAAGGTGTTCGAGAATGTAGAAGTCCAAACCTTCATAGTCTCGGGCTGCGATAAACTCCTGTTCGACCTTTTTATCCAACGTTCGGACCTTTTCGAGTAGGTTAAGGAAGGTTCTGCGACTGCTCAGTAAATGTTTTGTTGAGATGTCGCGTGGTTGTGTTCGCATGACTTTCACATCCAACCCCACGAATTCACCGTTTTCACCGTATCCGTTCTCTTCAAGGACTCGCACCTGATTAAATGCTCGTCGCAAATTAACGGAACCGAAAGCCTTATCTTGGTCGAATTTTAACCCATTTTGGTCGTTGAGATGTACACTCCAAAGTTTCTTATGATAGAGCGCGTACCCCATTTCATCGGAGGGTTCTAATCCTGCGAGGATGGCGTGTGCACTTTCAATTAATCCACCGACGCGCGCTGGCGCATTGCTCGCATAAGCCAAACCGATAGCATGCCCGATGGTTGGAATATAGGCGATGTCCATCGGTTCATTCGGTTTCGGTTCAATTAAGATTCGGATTTCTGGGTCATATTCAAGCAGTGCGTTAATCGCGTCCAGTATCTGCCCAACCGCACCCGCTGCGTCTTTCGTTTCGCGAATATAAGTGCCTTCGCGGGCAAGCCATAAGACAAGGTTTTTACACCCGATCTCATTGGCAACATCTACACACCGTTTTGAGCGTTCCAGCGCATACTGTCGTTCTTCTGGGAAGTTGGAGGTATAAGCCCCATCAATCGTCTGTGGGGATTCCCATAACCGTGGTGCTACCACCTCTGCTGTCAGACCGTGATTGTCAAGTTGTGTTTTGACGCTTTTTGTCCGCGCGATTAGCTGCGCGTGTGTTTTCTCATCAATATCTGGCACGATGTCATCGTCGTGAAATTGAATTCCAACAAAACCGAGGTCCCGATAAAATCCAACCTTTTCGTCAAAACTGAACGACTCTCGAACGGGCGGTCCGAAGGGGTCTAACCCTTCATGTATGTTCCATGGTCCAAAAGAGAAACAGTATTCTGTTGCTTCTTTAGCAGGTTCGCTCATCTTTTTCTCCTGTGTGCAGTGTTTCCTTATTCTACTTCGTTTCAGGTTGATTGGCTTTAATTCGTTTTACTTTACAAACGTTTGTATAGCGATGAAGGGTACGAAAAAACCACTTGACTTTTCCAATAAATAAGTATAAAGTATTATTTAAAATGTGTCAAGTAATTCTGTAGTTATCGTTTTCGAGTCGATATTGCAAGGTCATATCTGCTGGATTAAAAATGGATTTTCTTGGAATGATACCCGCATCTCGCGCGATTCGCCGCTATCTATACCTGTTTTGTCTCTTCGTGTTCGCGCTAAATCTATCTATCCAACATGTAGATGCAGCAGATCACGAAGTCGTAGGAGATACACCACTTCCAACCGTCAACGAATTAGCCAATAAAGAGCAGACCTTGATAGTCGGGACAACATCAAGGGAAACCTTCAATTCCGAAGACGTTTATCGGATAGAGTTAAGTATAGATGTTCCAAGCAACATTGACTTGATTGCTACGGAGAATGAAAACATCACCGTCCTTCTTGAGAAACAGGCACCGGCTACAAATACGGAACAGGATACGCTAATTCGCACCTACCTTGACAGCATCACATTGACCGGTGAACAAAACGATGGCACACTTCAGTTGAAGGTCCACCTACCGGGTAACGCCCCTGAGGGGCAATCTAATGAATCCTCCAATAAAGAAAACCTACAAGCAACACTCTACAACCGAGTTCAACTGAAATGTACGATTAAAACGCCTGCCGATGTATCTGTTAAACTTCAGGCGAAGGCGGGGAATATAAGCCTCCAGCGTATCCGTGGAAAGATAGAAGTTGCGATGGGAGTAGGGGATGTACATTTAGATGAAACCTTGGGTAACTATAACATCAGTGTAGTGAAGGGTGATATTGATGGAAAAATCTTGCTAACCCAAGGACAGAACAAATTGGAGACGCAAAACGGTTCAATCGGGTTGGTGGTGCTTGACCCCGTTGCAGCACCGATGGATATAACCGCAGGAGGTGGTAGCATTCGCTTACAGCTCCCTGAAAATTACGCCGCTGATGTCGAATTTGAGAGTGAGAAACAGCAAATCGTTGTCAATTTGCCAGCACAAATTGACGATGAGACGGGGTTAACCATTGTTAACGATGGTGGACCGCTGTTGCGGTTGAAAGCCACCGATGCGATTTCACTTCTGCCGGGTTCATCGAGTGACAAAGACAAACTTGCGGATGCTGAACCGAATCCGTTTGCGGATGTTGCTCAGTCTGTTCCGCAAATAACACAGTCGCCTGTTATTGACGGCAATTTATCTGAAATTGTGTGGCAAACAGCTGGTGCGCTTCCTCCATTTCAAAATCCAAATGGCACCGGTGCACCTAAAAACCTGACTGAAACCTTTTTAATGTGGGATGCAGAGAATTTTTATATCGGGATAAAGGCGTACGTATTTGACTTCTATCTTCTGTATGTTTCACAAACTCAGCATGACTCACCGATTTGGGAAGATGAGTGCATTGAAATCCTAATTGACCCGAATCCAAAAACTGATATCTATTATCACCTTGTCATCAATCCAATCGGTGCCTATTTTGATCAGCAAATTGATACCCCTGGAGAACCCAATTTCCGATTCGCGCCTCGTGATGTCCAAAGTACTTTGGATCGGACAGCGATGCAAACATCGTTCAACGCGGATCGTGTATGGAACTCAGAAGCAGAAGTTGCTACCCAAATTAATACCACTTTTTGGAGTCTTGAAATCGCTCTCCCGCGTAAAATGTTGGAGGACTCCGCTAAGATAGATCCGCAGTCTGCTTCCGCTTTTGAAAACAGGTGGCTTTTTAACGTCCACCGTAAGATGTACACTCGTAACACGAAAAGTCTTATACCTTCTACGACCAGAGAATATGGTTATTGGCAGCCAATTTATGATGACGAGTATCCCTGGTGGCCACATTCGCCTCAGGAGTATGTAGGTGCACTTTCGGGACGCTACGGTCCAGCAATGGGTTTTTTGGAATTCGTAACGATGGCACCCACCTCTGAAGACTTTGCACCCGAGGCGAAATTCAAGGTTGCTGCTATTGACATCAAAGGTAACACCAAGATTCCAACGGAGGTCATCCAAAAGTTCCTCCCCGTTCAACCTGAGGATATCATCACACTTCCACAACTCTCTTGGCTAATCGCAGAATTACGGGAACAGGGCTGGTTTCAGGATGTGCGTTTGGAGACTCAACAGGTC
>JAPPMR010000828.1 GCA_028818995.1 Candidatus Poribacteria bacterium
TCTGCAAAAGTTTTCTCATAACCGATAGGCAGAAAGATCTGATCGTTTCCTAAACCACTGTCCCCTGCCGGAGTATAGGTGATATTTCCTTCACATTTTCCCACGACCACTTGTACTCTGTTTACAGAATCATCACTGTTAGGTGTAGTAGGTTCCGCGATAGCAATTGCTGCAATGAATCGTGCACTCCGATTAGACGTGCCTTCTATAGCCTCAAGCAACTTCTGAACGCGAATAGCATCCGTTGCGTCGTCACCTGCCCATCGTTTGGAATGAACACCCGGTGCACCATTGAGCGCATCAACTTCTAAACCAGCATCATCTGCAAGTGTCCGAAGACCTGTATAATCAGCGATGACTGTGGCTTTTTTTGCAGCATTTTCTTCGTATGTATAGCGATCCTCAATCACCTCTGGTGCATCAGGAAAATCTTGAAGCGAGAGGATATGAATGTCTTCTCGTTGTTGATCTTTATCAAGCATTGCCGTAAGCTCTTTCACTTTGCCGAGGTTACGAGTTGCCAAAACTAACTTCATCAAGGTTCTCAAGCATCATTCGGTTTTGTAAGCGGATGAGTTGTTGGATACCGCTGACAGAAAGGTCAAGCAATTGGTCGTATTCTTCACGGGAAAACGGATTTTGTTCAGCAGTGCCTTGAATCTCAATAAACTTCCCACTACCTGTCATCACAATATTCATATCAACATCTGCAGCAGAATCCTCAGTATAGCAGAGGTCAAGCATAGGAATTCCATCAATAATCCCAACACTTGTGGCTGCGATATTGTCTAAGATTGGTAGTTCATCAAGCAGACCTTGGTGTTGCAGCGTTTTGCATGCGTCCCAGAGTGCCAAAAATGCTCCTGTAATTGCCGCGGTGCGGGTACCGCCATCTGCCTGAATAACATCGCAGTCCACCCAGATTGTTCTTTCGCCTAAAGCATCAAGATCAACTGCAGCACGGAGTGATCTACCAATCAGGCGTTGGATTTCCTGTGTCCGTCCACCAACTCTACCTTGTGTTGTTTCACGCATCATGCGTTCAGAAGTGGAACGTGGTAACATCGAATATTCGGCTGTGACCCAACCTCTCTTACGGATGTTTTGGTCACGCATAAAACGTGGTTGGCGTTCATCAACGGAGGCGGTGCAGATTATCTTCGTATCACCAGTTGCTATATGAACAGCACCTTCAGCGTGTTTTATATAATTTCGTCTAATTGTAATGGGACGCATCTCATCTGTTTTTCGTCCATCTTCTCTGATCATTTAGTCCTCATTTCAGGTTTTAATCTTTGGCTCAACAGTATTTTATACCTAAAAAGCAATGCCTATAAAAAGTTGGCACTGCTTTATCAACGGAACTGTCCAGAAACTATATCACAGAATTCCAGAATTTGTCAAGATTTACAAACAGCGAAAATTCATTTCTTAGGCAATATCCTTACAAATCTTTAAGAAAATCCAATGCTTTTGTATAACTCTTCTTTTCAAGATAGTGCTTAAGCATTGTTGGGGCAGTTGATTCAATATCAACGGATAACTGCTGAATTTGGATAAGCTGTTCAGTGATGTCGTCTCCTGTCGCGATACGGTTGAGCATAGTTTCCAATGTGTTCTGTAGGTCAGATGCTTGTTCCGTTGTCATCGTTTTACTCACTTTCCGCTTCAATGGGCGGTAATTCGTCAATCGCTTTACACGTTCGTAACCCTATGCTTTTAGGTGGATCATCATAACCTTTCCAAGAATAGGGATCAACACCAGATACAGGCACAATACATCTACGATCAGCGCTTGCCGGGCGTTCCCCTTCACGTATTGACCACGGAAGTAGAGACCACGAATTGCAATAGTGGTTGACAAGAACACGGCGAAATGTACTTCCTCTATTTTTACGAGAACGGTGCAGCAAATAGCCATTGAAAAAAACAAGTGTTCCTGTTGTCACTTCAACGGGAACTTCCTCAGAACCGTCAAATCCGTAACTTTCTTGGGCGAAATCAAATTCATCAGGGTTTTCGTGATTACGCTGTGGATATAGGTAACCTTGCCGATGTGAACCGGGAAGCACCCACAAACACCCATTCTCAACAGTCGCATCATCCATAGCAATCCACGCACCGATTAAGGAACGGTCGCGCGTAGGGATATAGATTTCATCTTGATGCCATGCCTGTCCCTGAAAATTAGGTGGTTTGACGAAGAGCATCGATTGCATACACTTGACACTACCATCCCAAAAAGGTAGATGTGCGGCGGTGATTTGGCTCAGGATACCACAGATTTTTGGATGTTTGACGTACTTTCCAATAGTATCGCTAACGAAATGTGGCTGATGAATGCAAAGGATTCTGCCGATTGCATCTTCGTCGGTTACACTATCGGGCAAAGGTTTCATGTTATCACATTCATATTCACCACGAGCAAGCGTGACTGTATCTTGCCGAAGTTCTTCAATTTCGCTGTCGGATAGCAAATTTGGAACGACAAGGTAGCCGTTTTCTATGAAAAATTGACATTCCTTATCGGATACGATATTTGGAACTTCAATTTTTTCTGTTGTTTCAGGACCCATTTGTTTAAATTCTCCTCCTACATATCATTAACACAAAGAAAAATATTTGTGTTCAAATTTTTTAGTCCAGATCACAAGGCAGATTTTGACATTGCTAATGTATCGTAACTAAACACGATTCGCAAGAAACATTTCCGTTATTGCGAGTGCAAAAACTGCTAAAAGAAGATAAGTTGCAATGCCCTGGTTTTTCTCAACATCTTCTTCATATTTTCTTACGACTGCAGGTGTTAGTTCAGCGGGTGCACGGTCAACTTCAGTAGAACCGATAAGCATGCTGGTCAGCTCTTCTGGATTCCGATATGTTAGGTCTGACTCGGCAGTATCTACGTTGATTACAAAATAGTGTGGTTCTTCTCCAGAACCGTGTACTGAATAGATACCGGGATGCTCGGTGTTTTCGTAAAAAAGATTACCTTGTTCATTCAATGTCATCCGTGTTTCTTTACGATCTGGGTTAAAAACTGCAACCTCTTTTCCAGCACTATCTTGAGTCCCATTGTACTCTACACTGTCACCAACACGATAGTCTGGTACTTTGCCAGCTTGCTTTAGCGCGAGATATTTGATTGTTTCGTGCAGAAAAGGCAGATAGACACCATGTATAGGCAGGTCGTTCCATTCACGGTCAATTGTAGATGTAAAACAGAGGACTCGTCCGTTGCCGTAAATTGTCTCAAGGACTGCTGGGTTTCCGTCATCAAAAGCAGCAATTACTGTCGCTTCTGAAGTAGGTGTTGTTTGAAAATACCGATAAAACCGTCCTTTTCCAAAATCACCATGGTTTGGATTGCTGAACGGCATAAAAATAGGGTGGCGATAATCAACACTTGCGATGACTTGAAACTCTTCTTTGCCGATTGGGTCGCCGACTGGTTGCATTAAAGTACACGGCATCAACGAGTTTTCTGTTCCACCAAGGTGTTGTTGGTACACACCCGAATCAATATTATCACCGAGCGTGATAATTAGTCCACCGCCCGCATTCACATAGGTTTTCAGTCTTTCAGCTTCGGCTGCTGTGATCTGTTTCACATTTGCGAGGATCAACACATCGTATCGCTGCATCGCAGCTGCTGATGGTAATGTAGTAGACTCTGTGTAATTAATAGGTGCTCCCTCATCTCCAACATCTTTCAGTGCTCTTGTCAAAAAGAAGGTTTCATCTTCAATATCAGATCTTTTCTGTTCCCCATTGACAGCGTGAACCCTAATTGATTTCATGCTTTGCACAGTAAAATAGTATCGGTTGTCAATTTCAATGGCATCAGTATCAATTTCGACCCAACCAGTATGGACAGATTCTGATTGCAGATTAATTTCCATTCTAAAGACAGCATCCGCGCTATCTTCTGGCTCAATATCCAATTGCGTTGTTTGGACTTTACTGTTATCTATAAATAGGCTTACCGGTAATTTTTGCACTTGTTCAGTGCTGAAATTGTGGATTCGTGCTACCAATTCAGTGTCTTTCTGATCAATGAGTACCACTGGTGGAACATTAATATCTGTAATTGCTCGGTTGTTCGTCTGTTCTGCTGCGATATTGACAAATTCTATGTCTACATCTGGGCTAAGTCTGTCGGTTTCAAGGAAGTTTTCCCACCCGATTTTTTGTAAATCAGCGATAAGATATAT
>JAPPMR010000328.1 GCA_028818995.1 Candidatus Poribacteria bacterium
ATGGTGTTGCGCCGTTCGAGTTGAACGCCGGAGAGGATTTGAGTTTACGAATATTCATCGACAGAGCACTCGTGGAAGTCTTTATCAATGAACGGCAAGCAGTCGTACAGAGTCAACTGCATAAGGCGGAAGATGTTGGAATATGCCTTTACAGCATCGGTGGGGACATCAAGGCAGACGTAACGGGTTGGAAGATGGCACCAGCGAATCAATGGTAAGAGAAGTACCAAGATGACGAAACGAGAATGTAGCATTTATTGGAAGATAGAACAACTTCATCATTTATATTGAGTAATCCCAAACACAACAAAATGAATTCTAAACTACTTGATCATCTCAGGCAACCAGAGCGTTTAAAGAAGATAGGAATTTGGATAGTGTCAACTCTACTCCTGTTTTCCGGGTTTTACACTAACCTATGGCGCGTGGCTGAACAGAACTGGTTTGACAATCATCAGAAAGATACCGAAAGCCACATTATGGGAAGAATGGTCAAATCTCGCCAAGATGGATTCTTCTCGGCTGGTGGTCTGAATGGGTGGGGAACAGCGAAAATTACTGATACGGAGTGGATACCGCCAACTGAAAGGACACCTCAGTATACAGCCTATCTTCACAATCTCACCTTTGATAAATTTTCAACGTACAATTCACAACCTGGTGGTCAAGGCATGATTTTTAGTCTACTTGATAGACTAATTCCATTTTCGCCTCAAATAAAGTTACAGATATTCTATGTTTTGACAGCTTTACTTTCAGCAATCACGTTGACATTTATCATAGACTGGTTATATGAGGAGTTTGGCGGGTGGGCTGCAGCACTTGTCATTGGTTCGGCAGTGCTTTCGCAATGGCTGACAGTCTTTGGAAAAAATCTATGGTGGAGTCTATGGGCATTCTATTTGCCAATGATTGTCGTGCTGTACTTCCTTAAACGCCACAGAGTTCCAGAGAACCGTCAGCACCTCTGGTTTGGCATATTGATTTTCATCTCAATGTCCATTAAATGTTTTATCAACGGCTACGAGTACATTACAACCACCTTGATAATGATGATGACACCTTGTATCTATTACGCCGTCCTTGACAAGTGGAGTAGGCAGCAATGTCTGAAATGGACGCTTGCAGCAGGGATCGGTACTGGTGTAGCAGTTTTCCTGAGCATGCTAATGCTATGTTTCCAAATCGGTGCTGTCAAAGGTGGGTTTATGGATGGAATCTAGCATGTGATATGGTCATTTGGAAAACGCACGTATGCCAGTCCCGAAGATTATCCACCAATATATGCTGCCAGTCTTGAAGCAGGGACGATAGGGGTGGTTATTACCTACATGAACGGTGTTTTCTTTGATCTCAACAACTATATTTCTCTGGAAAATGCATTTGTCCAGAGACATCTTTTCAAAATACGATATTTCTATCTGATAGTTCCCTTTATGGCGATATCCGCTCTGCTATTTTGGCGTAGTAAAAAGATGGTAGCGGAGCGACAACGGCAGCACATTGCGTTAATCTGCACGACTTGGTTTTCAATTTTAGCACCTTTGTCATGGTTTGTTATCTTCAAAGCACACTCATACATCCATACGCACATGAGTTTTCTTCTGTGGCAAATGCCCTTTACACTCTTCGGCTTTGCAGTGTTGGGTTCTGCGGTTATAGCATGGAAAAAAATAAGTGACTGAACCAAGCAACCTAATACCGGATTTATCTCATTTTCCAGACGGTAGGTGCGGTTTCCTAACCGCACCATAAGTATGAATAAAGTTAATTTGGTATAACTTGCGTTGAAAAGAAAGAACAATACCTCACTTGCTAAGTAAAATAATTTATTGAGCCTTTTCTTATATCAAATTCACGTTACCTTGAAATCTTTATCTGTCCCCATGCGATAGCGAGTTTTTCTTGAGGACTGACAGCAAGTCCTTTTGAATTAAAGTTCCGTTCGATTTCATTGTCTGTCAATACCCGATTATAGATGCCCACCTCGTCAATTAGCCCTTCAAAATATCTACGGGTGGTTTTGCCGATTCGGACAGACGCGCCGATGAATAAGGGAGATTCTGTGGTAATATCTGTGCCTTTAGTCTCTCCTCCCTCAGCATCCAACTTACCATCAATATAGATGCGAGTGGTATCCGATCTGTCTGAAACAAAAAGCACATGATGCCATTTTCCATCAACTACTTCCTTGGCTGAAGCTAACACGAGTTTCGGGCCACCACCTGCTTCGTTCGCAATCGTTACGTTCACTTGAGTCCCAATGATTTTCCAGAGTATCCTGGCGTTGTTACCTCCATCTCCCTTGCTAACAATTGTAGACTGTCCCCCGTCCAATTCTGGCGGTTTATCAACCTTGATCCATGCCATCATCGAGAAATCTTGGTCTTCATCAAAATCCAAACTACCATTGGCAGGCGATGCAACATCAATCACGTCTGGTTCCCCTCCAAATTCAAACGCTTCACTGATTTTGCCTTTGACATGCTTAGGTGCACCTACAATCGTTCCGTCATTGCCTCCAACAATATCTTTAACGGTATTACCTCGAACATCTGCTGCATCAAAACTCCAGTAACTAATTAGTCCATCTTCAACAACTTGGCTCATAAGGGAATTCGTCTGCAAAACCAAGATTGCTAAAGCCAATATCAAACCCATTTTTACGTTCATCTTACTACTCCTCTCCTACGCTGAATAAAACTATAAAATCGTTTGACTGTAAGATGGCTTAAAACCCGCCAACAGTATCCATCAATGACACAATTTCTCCGAATTATAGCATACATAGGAATGGATATGCAATTTTCTCTGCCACATTCTCACCAAAAAGATTGTAAAAAGGAGATAGTCGTGGTAACATAATTCAAGTATTTGTAGTGAAGGAACGAACAGAAGAGTAACCTGGAGGGATTATGAGCGTAAATGGATTAGATCGGTGGATTGGTAGAGACCAATTGAGTCCCGATGAAATAGAGGGCAACCGCTTCTTAAAAGCTGCCAGCCTCTTCGCAGGGACAGCGATACATTACGGGCGGGATAGATACAGTGGCAAAGATATGCCGCTCTTTGCCGATTGCCTACATATTGACCATTTGAAAGCACCCAGATCAATGACATCTCACCGCTCTGGCACCGAGCCGAAACCAACGGTCTGGAGTTTCTTTCAGAATCAGCAGAACCTGATGCGATTGCTTGCTTCTTTAAGTCAGTTCACTGGAGATGCCAAATATGTCTATGCCGCAGGAGAAGCCGCCGAATACATGTTCAACAACTATTGGTATCCCGAAAGTGGCGTTCTGCATTGGGGTGGGCACGGCTATGTGGACTTGGTAACCGGTAATGCGTACGGCATGAAAGGCGTTGTCCACGAAATAGAGGACGTATACCCCTACTGGGAATTGCTAAGGGCTGTAGATGCGGACCGAGGTGAGATGCTGATGAAAGGCATTTGGGAAGTAAATATGAAGGACTGGGATGCTTTACACTACAACCGACACGGTGATTTCAAAAAGCAGGTTGATCATGCCAATACTTGGAACAGACCTTGGAACGGATACCAAAAACCTCATATCAGTGGAGACCTCTCGTTTATCAGCGTGGCACTGGATTTGGCTTACGCGGGTTACAGTTTGGGATACCAAAAGCATGAGGAGGCGCCTCGGATTTGGGCGGAACGTCTTTTAAATCTGATTATACAGCAGCGAGATCCTGAGACTGGCATCTGGCCCAATCTGATTCATCCACAAAGTGCCAGACGAGGGCTAAACATATTCGGCAGAAAATATCCACAGGCGACTGAACCGAGAGTCTATGTAGGCAATCAATTGAACCACACCATTACCCAGATGATGGGTATGCTGACAATCGTGGAAAATGCACAAAAGTACAGCCGCATCGGGGAAATGGCACACATTAAGGAAGCGGTTGAACAACATATCATCGGTTTCCTAAACGCCTCCTACGATCCGAAAAACAACACGCTGAAAAGCATTGTTATTGATGGGACGGATCTCACAGGTTTTCGGATAACGGGACCCTTCAGGATAGAGAAACTCTACTTTGGTGCGAAAGAGGGTGGCGCATTTCTGCCGCAGAACATTACACCGCTCTTTACCGCCGTTTGTGCGCGTGGATATCGGATTTCTGGGGGCAGAAGCGAGTTCAGGCACTACCTACGCACGATGTTTAAAGCTTTCGGGATCGGA
>JAPPMR010000863.1 GCA_028818995.1 Candidatus Poribacteria bacterium
TTGTGCCAACTTAATACGTTGTCGCATTCCTGCTGAATATCCGCTTATGGGACGGTAACGTTCTTCATCAACGCCGACGTAATATAGCACTTCGTGTGCACGTTGCATCGCATCCCGTGACGGCATCCCACAGAGTTGACCTGCGTAAGCCACCAGTTGAACGGCATTCATCTGAGGAATTAAGCAGTCGTCTTCGGGCAAATATCCGATCTGTTGTCGGATAGCCACTTGTTCGGTTTGCACATCTAACCCGAATACTTTTGCTTCACCTCTGGTTGGTTGGACAAAACCGAGAAGCATTTTAATCAGTGTGCTTTTTCCAGCACCGTTAGGACCCAATAATCCGATAGCACCGCCTTCTAATTCTACTGAAAGGTCGTCTAAAGCAGGATTAGTCCCGAAAAAGACTGAGAGGTTTTTTATTTTAATTAGCATTTTTATATTATGAATAAATTCGGTTCACGCGTTTTGCTATACTTATCAAAATTTCATAAGGAATTGTATTGGCACGTTCTGCGACTTCATAAATTGTTATTTTTTCATTTCCTTGCTTTCCTATCAACACAACTTCATCACCCACTGCAACATTGTCTGAAGACTCTAACTGAACCACCATCATATCCATACAGATACGGCCAATGATTGGACAGCGTTTCCCACCAATTAACACTTCACCGATTCCTGAGAGTGGTCGTGGATAGCCATCGCCAAAGCCAACTTGTATCCCTGCTACACAGGTTCGAGAAGGTGCCTTATATAACAATCCATAGCTGACACCTTCACCTGCTTCAATATAATCTATCCATCCGACACGCGCCTTCCACGTTAGCGCAGGTTGCAACTGGATCGGTTTTTCGTGTCCGGGATAGATTCCGTACAAACTCAAGCCGGGACGCACAGCGTCAAAATGAGATTCAGGTATTGCCAGAGCTGCTGGACTATTCGCGGCATGCGTCATCGGTATATTCGGAACGCTCACAAGCACAAAAGAAAATCGTTCAAGTTGAAGGTGTGCAAAACTTTTATCGGTTTCATCGGCAGTTGCAAAGTGTGTAAAAATACCCTCAATCTCAATGTGCGGTAATGTTTTTATTTTTTTTGCGAACGCTGCCGCTTCAGTGTAACGAACCCCGCATCGATTCATCCCTGTGTTAACATCAATGTGAACTTTTACTTTTTCTGTAGATGTCTGTTGTGATTGGGACTTACCATCTTCAACAACTTTGTTCAATTTTTGCGCCAGGGTGAAATTATCAACTGCAGGAGTCAAGTTGTGTGCGATAATTTCCTCTGCAAAATCGGGTAGAGGACTAAACAAAATAAGAATAGGCTTTTGAATGCCCGCTTCACGTAGTTCAATGGCTTCTGCAACCGTTGCAACTGCGAACATGTCTGCAATTGTATGCAATGCCTCTGCGACAGGAATAGCCCCGTGTCCGTAGCCATCTGCTTTCACCACGGCAATTAACTGCCTTTTCGTGTGTGCTTTTATCGCTGTTGCATTGACTTGAATAGCGTTTAAATCAACTTCTACATGTGCTTGAATGCTTGCGTTCAATACCATTTCCTATGTGTTAACGTAGCTCAGTTATTGTGCCTTCAACCCCAATCAGTGTCAGTTTCCTTAACAACCAAGCATCTTCCATAACGTTCACGACCTCAAGTGTTAGAGCAAGTTCATAATTGCCCGGTGCAGTTATAATTCGCGAAACATCTACACCATCTGCGACCAACAACATCTCAGCAGGCTGCACAGCGCCAATTGCGTTATTTCTAATAACTGGCGTACCATTGATGGTTATTGTCAAAAATGCACCTGCGCGTGCTGTGTCCTGCAATATCTCATATCGTAACGTGATGTTATCACGAAATATCTCTTCTACGTTCAACCGATATGTTAAAGTTTGCGTGAAGGTATTCCCTTGCCAATAGCGATTTGGCATTGCAACAATCGCATGACCGATATTTACCTCAATCCGAATATCATTACGTTCCGTTACTGTGCCATCAGAAACTTCAAGGGTAATCGTATAAGTGCCAGCGGATTCAGGTGCAACATAAACAACACTTTCGCCATTGCCGATAATCCTGCCGCCGCTTGCGTTCCATTCGTAAACCAGCACCGCTGGGTTTCCAGAATAGTTCACCGTTGCCGTAATGGTTGTGGTATCACCGATATTGAGCGTTTGAGACTCGGACTGCAAATCAATCTCAAGCATCTCGCCATCTATGTTCAGCAAGTTTTCTGTATCACAAGCCGATACAAATGCAATTGCACACAATAGACAGAGGATTTGGATATAAATTTGAAGTTTTTGGATTTTCATATTACTTAACATTAACCTGGGTTCAACACAACATTTTTTAATTAGACATATGCTAAAATTTTCAGAGTCAGTCCTTAGAACAGATGTGAGAACTGCCGGTAAACCCAGTCTTAATAAGGGTTCTGATCATTTTTGAAAAACAACAATTTCAGAGTAACTCTGAAATTTCCGTATATCTTCTGAAAGATTCTGACAATTGTTTCAAGAAAAGAAGTTTGGAAACAACCTTCAAGAAGGCTAAATTATTATATCCGAACTCCCACTACATTATACCATAATTTCAAGTAATTGGTTAACTCGTTTGTGTGTTTCGCACACGAAACCACAGGAATAACAAAATGAATACGATTGAATTTACTAACAACATCGTTGAAATAGCGTTGAGTTCTGGTGTGATACCAAACTTTAAACTGGAATAGATATATACTGAAAGCGTTGTAGAACCAACGCCTGCGGTAAAGAAAGTGATTACAAAGTCGTCTATTGAGAGCGTAAATGCAAGCAGTGCGCCGCCGATAATACCAGGAGCGATAAGTGGGAACGTAATCCGCCAAAACGTTTGCCATCGGTTTGCGCCAAGATCAAGCGCTGCTTCTTCAATCGTGTCATCGTAACCCTCCAAACGCGCTCGGACAACTATTGTAACGTAAGCGATGTTGAAAACTACGTGCGCAAGAATTACCGACGTTAAACCGCGCGGAAATTTGACCTGTACATAAAATGTTAACAACGCAATCGCTAAAACAATGTCAGGAATAATAAGTGGTAGATAAAGCACACGGGTTAAAGCTGTGCGAATCCGAAACCGATATTTTTCTATTGCGAGTGCTGCAGCGGTTCCGATAATAGTCGAGATGAACGTCGCAACACCTGCGATAATCAAGCTATTTTTACAAGCACGCCACACATAAGGATTCTTGAACATTTTTGCATACCAGTTGAGCGAAAACCCTTCCCAAACCGCAATCTGATCCCCACTGTTGAATGAAAACAGGACAACAACTAAAATGGGGATATATAGGAAAAGAAAGACTAAGAGGATATTGATTTCAAGAAGTCGTTTCATTGAAGTAGTAGGTACACTCCGTGTGCCGTAACCTTGACTAAGTTTCTGCAGATTCACTGCCTTGCAAAGCACGGAAATACAGTATAGTCCCTGCAAGTACTATCGCCATCAGCATGAATGAGAGAGCAGAACCAAATGGATAATCTCGCGCTGTTTTGAATTGTCGTTCAATCACATTGCCGATAAAGCTTACCTTTCCACCACCGAGAATATCTGGCGTTAGAAATGCACCAACCGTTGGGATAAAAACTAACATTGAGCCTGCAAGGATACCGGGAAGACTCAGCGGTAGGGTGATATGCCAAAAAGCGTGACGCGGGGATGCTCCCAAATCCTTTGCCGCATCTATTAGCGACAAATCCAACTGCTCTAATGCAGCGTATAATGGGAGAATCATGAACGGCAAATAACCGTAAACCAGACCAATCTGCACAGCGAATGGTGTATTGAGGAGTTCTAAGGGCTGAAAACCGGGAATTAGTAAGGCGAGAAAACTGTTCAGCAGCCCTTCTGTGCGTAAAATCAGTATCCATGCATAGGTGCGTATAAGGAAGTTAATCCAAAACGGGACAACTACCAAAAGTAACAACACATTTCGCCATTTCGGTTTGTAGCATGCCAGATAATAGGCAAACGGATAACCGACAAGCAGACAAATCGCTGTGCAGACGAGTGCTGTTGATATTGAGCGCCAAAGTATACCGAGGTAGAGTCCATCAAACAGACGTTGATAGTTTTCCAGTGTGAAGTTCCATTCTACGCCGCCGTAGGTGCCGCGCTGAAAAAAACTATAGATGAATACAGAGATGAGGGG
>JAPPMR010000248.1 GCA_028818995.1 Candidatus Poribacteria bacterium
GGCAAGTACGATGATTCAATTGAGCATGCTAATAGTTTCCTTGATCAATTTCCCGAAAGTGAATTGGCAGCGACCGCATTGATGATAAGCGCGGAGTTAAACTATAAACTCAAGAGAAATTACGAGCAATCTCTACTCAAATTTCAGAAAACTCTTGAACAATTCCCTAAAAACGATTATGTCGGTCATGCAGCTGTTGGAGTTATTTTGAGTTTACGCAAACTCAATAGAGATGATGAGGTCCAGAACCAGTTTAAACTACTAAACGAACAATTTTCCAAAAATGAATGGATAGCGGTACTAAAATCGTATGCTGAGGGATTGAAACAAACCTCTTACTCCCTACATGACATTGCTTTATGGGAACAGGTGCAAGCACAAAAACGGGCACGCGATGCATTTAAAGAAGTGTTGGAGAGCGAACTCACTTTTTTAGATCTTAAAGGAGATGTCCGCTATAACATTGCCCAGTCATATCTTGATGAAAAAAAGTATCCTCAAGCATTCATAGAATTTGATACGATTGTTACTGAGGAGTTTAGTTCGTGGCCGAAACTGCAAGAGAAAGCCATGTATCAAGCTGCCTACTGTTTAAAACAGCAAGGCATATACGATGAATCACTCAGTCGTTACCTGGAATTCATAAACCGCTTTCCGGATAGTGAATACGTTACCGACGTATATTTTGACCGAGGTAAGGTTTATGCCGAAAAATCCAATAAGGATTATGATCTCGCTCGTTTCAATTACGATTTAGCTTTGAAATGGACAGTTGATTCAAGTCGTAGAGCCGAAATTCATTTCGCTTTCGCAAGAACTTACTATGACGAAGGGGTCTACAAAAACGCCATCCTTGAGTACGATAAGTGGTTATCAAGCGAAGAATATCCGGGGAGCGTTTCCACCATTGAAGCCAAGCATTTTATCGCCAATAGCCACTATTTACAAGGTGATTTGGAAAAGAATTGGGAAAAAACGGTCAAGGCATACCAGCGTGTCATTGATGAGCACGGCGAGACAGAAGAACGCGTCTCATGGCGGATCCATGGTTCTCCAGAAGTACCAAACCGTATTGCTCTGTGTTCCTATAGGATTGCTGATATCCATTATGAACTCGGTACTAAGCACGCGCAAGAAAATTTAGCGATCGAACACTGGAAGCAGGCATTGAGTCGGTATGAGAAAATTATAGACGAATATCCAACGGATGACGTTGCCCCATACGCTTTGTATGGGGGCCTTTTAGTCCGCATGAAACTTGAATCCATACAGAAAAAAAACAATGAAATCCGCGCTGTAGCGTTAACCCAAAAAGCTGAAGAATATATTGACAAACTCCGTGAGGCTAATGCTGATGAAATCCTCCTTGCGGAAGCTCAACTCAATTTTGCTCACATAAAGCGAGGGGAACTTCAGGATTATAAAGGAGCCGCGGCAGAATACAAGAAGTTATGGGATAACCAAACACCTCGCCCGGATCTAACATTTAACCTTATCAAACTACAAGGGAAATACTATGAAGGGGTTTGCTATGAAAAAGATCTCAAGTCTGATAGTTCGGTAAAATCGATAGAAGCTTATCAAGAAGCCATAATGTTGTTCAAGGCGATTTTCCAGCCCCTCATTGACACTCCAAATATTGAGGTTCCATATCGTGATCACCACATCTCAACGGCTCTGCGGTACGCAGGACTTGCCAATTACGAACTTGGGGAAACTATCAGTGAAGCGAAACCTGGTGATGAAGCAATGCCTTACTTCGAGGAAGCGTTAAGAGTTTTTGAAAGCTTGGTTGCTGACTATCCAAAAAATCCGCTAAGGATGCCGAAGATAAGATAAAGGAATTGCGACAGAAATTAAGGGATAGACCCAAAGGGGCAGGGAATCTTGATTCATCGGAGAAATCTCAAACTAAAAGACAAGCGACAGATCAGGATATTGCTAATATAGGTACGGGTTCCACGGTATTCATAGAAGTAAACGGAACATTAAAATATGAGAACGACCGAGTGGTTGACGATCAGAACATAGCAACTGGTAGTGGTTTTTTTGTCACTCCGAATCGGATTGCGACTAATTATATTGCAACCAACTACCATGTCATTTCACCTCAGTATCAATACCACACCAGAGATGATGGCAAAACTGATCGTGTTTTTGGACGCCCACTCCGGGGGACAGTGAGACTGGTTGGAACGGATAGAAAATATGCAATCGTTGGCTACACCGCGATTGATGCAGATCGAGATCTGGCAATATTAAAAGTTAGGACTTTTGGTATGGATCCGCTAATTCTTGGCGATAGCGGTCCCGACGCTGTTAAGCAGGGTGTATCAGTCTATCCCATAGGTAATCCATTAGGTTTAGTAAACGTGGTCTCAGATGGCAAGATAAGCAGTGTCCAATGGGTTGAAACTATTAGGGGATTTCTGAGTAATAGATCGAGATTGGTGCGTGATGTTCAACATAATGAAACACCTCATAAATTACTTATGATGACAGCTCCAATCTCCCAAGGGAACAGTGGTGGACCGGTGCTAAATAACAAAGGAGAAGTTATAGGCGTTTCCGTTGGATCTAAGGTCGGTGGTCAAAATCTAAATTATGCTGTTCCAGTAAATGATCTCAAGGTGTTGCTCAGACGAGTCGGTCCGTCCAAACCATTAAGCGATTTGGAGATAATTTACTAACATTGCTTATTGGGTTACGTCTATTTCACCAAGTTATTGCTTCGTTTGTTTTATTGCCGATAATTTTCCAAATCTCAGGACGATTTTTTTATAGAGAATTGATAAGCAATTTTCGGTATTAAATATGCACATTGTACATCAATAACGGGCGGGGAAACCCCGCCCCTACGGGGTCTACATCCAACGACAACACGGAAAATTGCCAATTTATTATTCAATATTGCTTAAAAGGAGATTTTTTCATGAGAAATTCAATTTTGTATCAAAAAGTGACGGATTAACAGAAGCATTGTTTTTCGTGCCCCTCATAGAAGGTTGTTTGACTCTCTACGCAATCAGGTGTGAAATAACAATTGAAATAGGCTGAAAGCAAAACCATGTGTAGAAAGAAGGAAGCAATAGATTTTATACCTAAAGGAGAAATTATCGATGTTCACAACTATAAGTGTTAACAAAATATCACCTGCTTTGATAGGCATTCTGTTTGCTCTGTGTTTGCTTTCAATGGTTGGTTGTGGTGGTGGTGCCATCAGCAGCGTACACAGTCAAGATTTACGTCAACGCGTCATAAATGCTGAAGATGCCCGCGATGGAGCCCTCAAACGTGCGGAAACTGCTGAAACAGCTAAAGTTAGAGCAGAGACTGCCCGCGATAGCGCCCGCAGACGCACTAAAGCTGTTGAAACCGAACGCGACAGAGCCCGCAGACGTGCGGAAACTGCTGAAGATGCCATGGCAAGAGTAGAAGATGCCCGCGATAAAGCCCTCAGGCGTGCCAAAATCGCTGAAGATGCCGTAGCAGGAATTGAAGTTGCCCGCGATAGAGCCCTTAGACGTGCCAAAGCCGCTGAGTCTGCTATATCAAGAGTTGAGTCTGAACGCGACAGGGCACTCAGACGCGCCAAAGCCGCTGAAGTTGCCCGCGATAGAGCCCTCAGACGTGCGGAAACTGCTGAAAAGGCTAAAGTCAGAGCAGAGACTGCCCGTGATACAGCCCGCAGACGTGTCAAAGCTGCTGAAGAAGAGTTAGCAAACCTCCAAGAATTGGTTAGCCTTGTCCCTCAAGCAACGATCAAAAATGCCAGCATTGATCCAAAGAGAAAAAGTATGGATATTTGGGTTGAATTCAGCATTAAAAACCGTAAGGATATTGAAGGTTGGGTTTATGTATACTTCTATTTTGAAGATGAGAAGCAGTTAGCAGATAAAAACGGAAATCCAATTTCCATCAAGCAAGAATTTACACCCAAAAGTGTTATAGAGAACTTAAGGGTTAAACTCCCTATGTCTTATGATAAACTTAATCTTGGACAACCTGATAGGTTGATGTTTAGCGTTCGTATTTATGATAAGTCAACGGACAGTTTTCTGAATAAGAAGCGGTATTTAGTAGGACTTTCCTACGATTCCAGCAAAAGTCCCCCTGTGCGGTTAACTGGTCGTTAACGCCTCTCTGAAGGAGATATTTTTCATGTGCGCGACAATGGATTCTGGCAAAGTATTGTCTATATTGATA
>JAPPMR010000616.1 GCA_028818995.1 Candidatus Poribacteria bacterium
TGTTGCAACCAATCTATGGAGGTGCAAGCGCACGCCCTTTCACAACTTATCATAATACTTTAGACCAACCGCTATATCTCCGAATTGCAAATGAACTTTATCTAAAACGTCTTATAGTAGGGGGGTTTGATCGGGTATACGAATTTTCGCGCGATTTCCGCAACGAAGGGATGGATAGAGACCATAACCCTGAATTTACGATGCTTGAACTTTATCTGGCTTATGCAGATTACCTTGAAGTGATGGAACTAACAGAAAATCTGATTGCGCAAACGGTAGAAAAACTTCACGGCACAACAAAAATTACCTATCAGGAACAAGAAATAGATTTTACACCTCCTTGGCAAAGAATAACTATGATAGAATCAATTCAGGAATATAGCGATTTTGATCCAGACTCACTTTCTGCTCACGAATTATATACGAAGGCAGTAAATGCAGGTGTTGAATTGGCAGGAGACGAATCAAAGGGCGAAATTATTGCCGAATTATTTGATGTTTATGTAGAGTCGAAACTGATTCAACCAACGTTTATCTACGACTATCCTATTGAAGTGTCTCCATTTGCAAAAAAGAAACCAGAGAATCCGGAACTCGTAGAACGGTTTGAATTTTTTATCAGTGGCATGGAAGTCGGCAATGCCTTTAGCGAGCTTAACGACCCAATTGACCAGCGCCAGCGCTTTATGGAACAAGCAAGCAATTTAGCAAAAGGTGATGAGGAAGCGTTTATGGTTGATGAAGATTATTTGCGTGCGTTGGAATATGGGATGCCACCCACAGGTGGACTCGGAATAGGAATTGACAGGTTAACCATGCTGTTGACGGATCAATACTCTATACGGGATGTAATCCTATTTCCGCAGATGCGTCCGGAAAATTAAAATGAAATCCGCTCCAACGCTCTACACTGAAAGGTTGATACTTCGTTCTTTTACACTTGAAGATGCTCCAGATGTGCAAAGCCTTACAGACGATCCTGATATGGCATCAACAAGTTATGATATAGAATATCCATACAAAGATGGTATGGCAGAAAAGTTGATTGAATGGTATAACCAAGAATTTGAAAAGGGAGAAGGTATTTATTTTGCGATTACGTTTGCAACAAACGGAACCTTGATTGGTGAAGTAGACTTAACATTCCGCACTCACCTTCCTTACAAAGATGCATCACTGAACTATTGGATAGGAAAATCGTATTGGAACTGTGGGTATTGCACTGAGGCGGCAAAGGTTGTTGTTGCTTATGGATTTCGTGAACATGACATTGAGTTAATTTTCGCTGAGCACTTCAAACGAAATCCCGCCTCTGGTAGAGTAATGCAAAAAATAGGAATGCACTACAATGATTTTTATCCCAAAGACCCAGAAGATGATTCTTCTGAGGATACGATAGTGTATATTATTCAAAAGAATGAGTTTGAAGAAAAATGAAAACCGCTCCAATACTACACACTGATAGGTTAATACTCCGCTCATTTACACTTGCGGATGCATCTGATGTAAAACGTCTTGCAGGAGAACGCGATGTAGCCTCTACCACATGCGCAATTCCACATCCTTACGAAGATGGAATGGCAGAAGAGTGGATTAGTACTCATAAAGCAGCCTTTGAAAAAGGGACTGGGATTTACTTAGCTATAACGCTTAAAGATAATGAAAAATTAGGTGACACTATTTTAATAGGGGCAATTGATTTGCGCATTGACCAAACTGAAAAGATTGCAGAACTCGGTTATTGGGTTGGCAAGCCTTATTGGAATAGTGGGTATTGTACAGAAGCTGCAAAGGCTATCGTAACTTATGCTTTTGACGTTTTAGAACTAACTAATATTCATGCTTTCTATCTTAAGCGAAATCCCGCATCGGGACGTGTCTTGGAAAAGATCGGCATGCAGTTTGAAGAGTCCTTCCCAAAAGCAGTAGAAAAGTGGGGCGTGCTTGAAGACATAGTTAAATACAGCATACAAAATCAAAACTTTAAATCTTAATTGGATAAAAAACATCATTAACTTCAGCAGGCTACTGATGCCTTGATTATCTGTTCTAAACAGCATTTTAAAATATATGAAATTTGAATGGTTCGTCGCCTCGCGGTATCTGCTTTCACGTAGAAAACAATCTTTTATTTCTATTATTAGTATTATTTCCATTGCAGGGGTTGGGCTTGGTGTTGCGACTGTGATTTTAGTGATCGCTGTTTTAGATGGTGTAGAACATGGACTCAAAGAGCGATTTCTTGCGAATGAAGCACATATAGTTCTAAGATTGATAGATAACGGGTTCTATGGCGATTATCAAAACAAAATTGAAGCGATTGAAGATGTTGAAGGGGTTGTAGCAGCATCACCCGTTGTTTATTCACAACTTGCTGTTTTTCGAGAAGGTAGTGAACAAATTGAAGACGTAATTCTTATCAAAGGAATTGAACCAGAAATTGAAGATAAAGTCACAGGTTTCACGAAGTTCGTGAAAGGTTCGTATAATTTTCAAAATGACGATTTAATTGAACAAGCAAGACTTTTAAATAATGAAACGATTACTGGGGGAATTGTTCTTGGTTCACGATTAGCACAACGTCTCACTGTAAACGAGGGCGATGTCTTACGTCTTGTGGTAAATATGACTGAAGACAAATTTAGTCCTGGCGCTTTTATTCCGGTAATCAAGAATTTTGTTGTAATTGGGTTTTACGAATCAGAATTGACTGTTTATGACGATCATATTACTTATATAGATTTAAAGGCTGCACAAAAAATATATAATGAAGTTGGTAGAGTAAATACTATTTTTGTTCGACTTGAAGATGCCGAGCTTGCACCGAAAATGAGTGAGGAAATAGAAGAAGCCGCACAGTTTTCTGTGCTTGAGATGCCGACAACGAGAACATGGATGGAAAAATATGCACCACTGTTTGCCGCATTGGAATTGGAAAAGATTGCAACAGTTATTATTGAAGCACTCATTATTTTGGTTGCTGCCTTTAATATCGCAAGCACATTGATAATGACGGTTATGGAAAAGACACGAGATGTCGGGATGTTACGCACACTCGGTTCATCACGTGGAAACATTGTACGTATCTTCATGATTCAAGGTAGCGTGATCGGCATGTTGGGAACTATAGCCGGAACAACCTTGGGGCTTGGTATATGTTGGCTTCTGAGTTCAAATGTAGTCCGACCTTCCCCATGGTTTGCGTTAGGTGCTGTTGCCATATTGATTCTGTTTCAGATTGTGATTGTCCTGCGGCGTATTATGCCACATAGCAAATTAAGAAGAGTCGGATTATTCGTCTTTTGGATACTTGTCGTATGTTTTGGACTTTACTGCCTTGTTGTACCTATCTCTTTGAAAGAATTAGGTTTGAGTGCCATTTACCAAATGAATCAACTACCAATAAAAATAAATTGGTTCTTTGTAGGTTTCATAAACCTACTCTCATTCGCAATCTGTTGGCTTGCAACAATATATCCAGCGTGGCAAGCATCAAATTTGAAACCTATAGAGGCGTTGCAGTATGAATAAAGTCAGATTAAGTTAACACTAATACTGTGTACTTCAATGGAAAAACTAATAAGAATTGACAATTTACACAAATCCTTTTATGATGGTGATATAGAACTCAAAGTGCTTAAAGGCGTGAATCTTGATATTCATAAATCAGAGATACTCGCGATTATGGGGGCATCAGGTGTTGGAAAAAGCACTTTATTACATATCATTGGGACGCTGGACCGTCCTACAGACGGGAACATTTTTTACGAGGATGAAGACATCACGGCTTTTTCCGAACGCGAACTCACTCGATTTAGGAATGATGCAATTGGTTTTGTATTCCAGTTTCATCAATTACTTCCAGAATTCACCGCGTTGGAAAACGTGGCTATGAGTAGAATAATTAGAAATACCAGAAATGCCGTGGACAAAGACGGAAATCGTTACAACAGTAATGACGCTTACGAAAAAGCGGAAATCCTTCTTGAAAGTGTCGGTCTCTCTGAACGGCTTAGACATTTTCCGGGCCAACTTTCCGGAGGAGAACGACAACGCGTAGCAATTGCCAGAGCTTTGATCAATCAACCGAAGGTTGTTCTGGCAGATGAACCAACAGGTAACATTGACGACAAAACAAGTGAAGCAGTACTTGATGTTTTACAGGATATAAATGAACGTCTGAACCAGACATTTATCATTGTAA
>JAPPMR010000742.1 GCA_028818995.1 Candidatus Poribacteria bacterium
ATTTATGCTCGTGTGCAATACTTGGTAGCCGAGTTTTTCGTAGATTTTGAAGGTAGAGACGAGTTGGTCATGTTGGGTTGAATCGACCAAGTCCATTTTATTCAAGCAGATAACCGCTGCCATTTCTCCTGCCTCTGCTAAAATGAGGAATCGATCCAGTGTCCTAAAGTTAAGAGGAGGCATCCGCGTTGAGACAACGGCTACTACCTGATCCGCATTGGCAACAATAATCTGTTCAATTTCTTCATGTTTTCCCGCATACTGCCGTGAGAATTTGGTTTGGCGTGAAAGGATTTCCTCAACGACACCTTCTTCTGAATCAAGTTGAGTAAAAATAACTTGGTCCCCAACAGCGACTGGGTCAGCATAAAGCCTACGTCCTGTTTCGGAACGTCGTTTTCTTTTTAATGTGCCGCGTAATGTGCATCGCAGAACAAGTTCACCGTGCTGAACATCGTAAAATCCGGTTCGCGCTCGGATGACTCTGCCTTGTTCACGGGTAAGGATAAAGGCCACCTCCCAGTTATGGATGTGTAGAATTTCGTATTAGTTTGGTGTTTTCTAAAAACATTCTTTCCTACCAAATCAACATCAAATGCGGGTTTGGAATTTGGCACTTCGGACATTCTTTCTGTAGGAGGGAACTCCGATTCCCGACTACGATTGGCTTTGGTCGCGATTCGGAGATCGCTCCTACAAATTAGGTGTATAATTATTTCAATAATTCACCATAAATACATAGATTGTATATTAGATCGTTGACTTCAAACATATTTTTTCATTGTTTTTAATGCAGTTTCAATATCTGCATCAAAGTTTTCAAATTTGCACTCACACGAGATGCGTCCATCGTATCCTGCTTTTTGTAGTGCGGTAAAGAAATCTGAAAAATCAAAGTCATCATTTCCGGGGTATGATCGTTTGACGGGTTCAGCGATATGAACATGTGCTAACCATTCTGCAGCATCAACAATGTTTTGCATCGGTTCATTTTCCTGCCAGACGTGATATAGGTCAGCCAATGCTTTAATTCCTTTTCGGTTGACACGTTTTGCCATCGCCAACCCGTCTGCAACGGTGCGTAATATGTTCCCCTCTTTTAGACATATCGGTTCAATAACAATTGTGATGCCGTGTGCTTCCGCAAGGTCAGCACCCATATCAAGAAATTCTGCGATCTGTGCTAATGCTCGTTCTTCTGAATAACCTTCCTCAACGTTTCGCGAGCCGCTGCTGCCGTAAACGATGACTTCCCCGCCAATCTCGTTGGCTCTACGACACGCAGTTTCTACATACCGAGACAAGCGCGGAAAATCCACGGTGTCACCGACAACGCGCAGGTCTCTGGGGATAAACCCTGCATACGCCTCAGGTTTCAAGGGTGCTTCTACTACCCGCTCTCGAATCTTCTGAAATTCGGTTTCATCCGCTTCTGGCATAAGTGCATTTCGTACACCTAATTCAATATAGTCGTATCCAACTTCCGCAAGTCGATTAACATTTTCTAAACCAGTACATATTCCAAATCGCATGAGTTGCTTCTCCGTACGAGCTAAACCCCTGGCAAGAGCAGACGTAGCAAAATTTCACCCATAACGATCAACAGGGCAACGAAAAAAGTGCTAAAAAAGCCATTTAGTTCAAACTTCCGCACTACTACATTTGTAATACCAAGAAGAAAAGCTATAAAAATAAAGTAAATCGGTAGTTTAATTACATAAAATATCAGTCCCACAATGCAGTCCTTACAATCTAAAGCGTGGCCGATGTCTGTAGGTGGTGGAGATGCCAGAAAAGACTTAATTCCAACAGGTAATGAATCAGAGCTAACAATTGCTGTAAGGAGTGTTTTAATAGCACCGAACCCAAGAGCGACTCCTACTGCTACTTGCCATTGTTCAAATTTCACCATTGGCAAAAACCAAATTATAAGAAAAACAGTAACACTCGTGATGAGCAAAATTATAGGGTATGGCATCTGTTTTTTAATTCCAGGTAATGATTTATCATTAGGAAAGGGTGTCACGGGTCCTACTTGCGTAAGTAGGGATTTCAATGTGTTTACAGGAATAGCGAAGTTAAGATTTTGTCCATCGTCTCTGGTTTCAGAAACAATGCCTATAACTTGTCCCCATCGATTTACAACTGGACCTCCGCTGCTACCACGCGAAATCGCGGCTGTAAACTGAAGCACTTTATCCCGGATTCGGGGAGTACCTTGAGATCGAATGCCACTGATATTACCTGATGAGAATGTCCCTTCAAAGCCGCGCGGACTGCCTACCGCATAAACAATTTCGCCTTCTTCAACAGTATCACTGTTTCCAAGAGGGAGTGGTGGTGCATTAAGGCCGCGGACTTTCACGATTGCAAGGTCATGGTTTTTATCAGTTGCAACAACACCTTCAATTTCAAACCGTTTTTGCTTAACGACTAACTTTGCGGTTCCTGTTTTGGCACCGTTGACAACATGATAGTTAGTTGCTACAAGTTCGTTGCCAACAAAGAAGCCGCTGCCTTGTGAAGAGCTCCGCCCGGCTCCCTTCATTTCCAATAGTACTGTGGATGCTTTCGTTTTTGGAGCAATGAGGTTAGGGGACTGTGCAGCTACAATATTTATTTCATAACATAAAAGTCCCAACAAGAGTATAAAACTAAACATTAATTTTGCTTTGTATGTTATAATGTAATTCATTATTATATCTATCCTTTTTTATTTTCCGAATCTTCGTTTGCGTTGACTATAGTCGCGTAAAGCACGGAGAAAGTCAATTTTTCTAAATGAGGGCCAATAGGTGTCACAAAAATAGAATTCTGAATAGACGCTCTGCCACAACAGAAAACCAGATAGGCGCACCTCTCCGCTCGTGCGAATGATTAGCTCTGGGTCAGGAAGATTCGAGGTATATAAATATGGCGCGATTTTATCAACGCTCAATTCTTCTGCAATTTGATTAGCGTCTTTTCCATCTTGGATTTCCGCCTTTAAGTGTCCTCTAAATGCTTCAATTATTTCCTCGCGCCCACCATAAGCGACAGCAACATTCAGGATAAATTTGTCATAGTTTTTTGTCGCTTCTTCTGCTTGCCGAATTGCTTCTTGAAGGCTTGGCGGCAGTTGTTCAATTTGTCCCATTGCCCGCACTTTAATCTGGTTTGCATGGAGTCCCTCAATAGTCACTAATTCACGCATCTTTCTTTCGATTAATCCTAAGATTCCCTCAACTTCATCATCTGCGCGTTTGAAGTTATCCAATGAAAAAATCCATATTGAAAAGATTTCAACACCAAGTTCATCACACCAATGGAGAACCTCTTCAAGTTTGTCTGCGCCTTCATAATGTCCTTTTATTATATCGTCTAACCCACTGGCTTTGGCGTAGCGGCGGTTTCCATCAAGAATAACACCAATGTGGCGTGGTATATTCCACGTACCTGCTTCCGCTTCCAGCCGTTTTTGGTACGCGTTATAAAACTTTTTTTCAATTTGATTCTTAAGGAATTTAAGTGGCTTCATGTGATTCCTTTTGTAAAAGACTCCGATTTCGAATAAGTGTATTAATAGGTCAGTGAAGATGTAATGCAAAATTGTGATGTTTTTCAATTATACCATGAAAACCATGTTAAGAAAAATAGAAACTATGGTGGACTTTGAAATTAAAGAGGCACATTTTCTGTAGGAGCGATCTCCGAATCTCGACGAAACTCACTAATAGTCGGGAATCGGAGTTCCCTCCTACAACTCAAAATGTCCTGTTAATTCTAAAGGTCATTATAAATTAGTGTGTGTAAATATTTTGGCATGTGTGTTGTGTGAATCGCGGATTTGCACGGATTTATCGGATGACGCTGATTTTAATACATCTTCTGATGCAGTCCTTTTGATTGGAGGAGTGTATAGGTGTATTGTATACAAACGGTGCCATTTTACTGTCAGAAAAAATGGGTATTATCATTGTCATAATCCGCGTTTTTCCGCGTCATCCGCGATAATCTGTGATTCAGACAGAAAATGTCAAATGACTCAGACAACGCGCCTGAGCCAAAACTTCTGCAAAAAACTTTACACATCCTACAAGAATATAGAGGCAATATATGCGATTTAATCCTAATATATTTTCAATTATAGTAGAATCCATAATTATTTATACATGACGGTAGGTTCGGTTTCCTAACCG
>JAPPMR010000187.1 GCA_028818995.1 Candidatus Poribacteria bacterium
ATTGTTAACTGGCACAAGCCGTTAACATAATTAATAACGTGTTTAAGAATTGGGTTTACAATTCCGACCTGAAAACTATTTAGATCAATTATGCGTAATTCCATTGACGGATTTTTATAGAGATGGTATTTTTTAGTTACGTAATTTATCTTCAAAAGTATCACAGTAAATTTAGGAGAAAACTATGTCCAAACTCAATATCGCATTAGTCGGTGCTGGTCGTCGTGGTGGTGGTTCGCATTTACCTGTTATTGCCAAACTCAAAGATGTGTACAATCTCGTTGCTATTTGTGATATAGACGAAGAAACGGCAACACGTTTCGCAGAGCAATATGGTGCTAACCCCTACACCAACGTCCGCGATCTTGTTGAGCATGAAGAACTTGACGTTGTGGATATTACTGTGCCAGGGGTAGCACATCACGCCATTACATGTTTTCTTGCGGATGCAGGTGTTCATATCCTTTGTGAAACCCCTATTGCAGTAACCCTT
This sequence comes from Candidatus Poribacteria bacterium, assembly GCA_028818995.1. Next base: position 494 of record JAPPMR010000187.1, read on the forward strand.
CCAACATCAGATATGATGATTGAATCTGCAAAAGCGAACAACGTTAAACTTGAGGTAGCAGAAAATTACTATCGCGCACCGCGGGAACGATTTCTATCAAAGGTAATTGAAGCCGACATTATCGGTGATGTCGCTCGGATTTACCGAATTTTCTATGAAGGCGGCTACCACGGCATGAGTATGCTCCGTCTCCGCGCGGGCGGTGAACCGAAATCCGCACTCGGTGTTACACAATCAAGTCCTGTGATTCCTATTATTGACCGTATGAAACGAAATCATACCAGCGAAAATTGGAGTCTTGGCTTTATTGAATTTGACAACAATGCAACTGCGCTTATGGTATACTCTAACGTCATCCATGCGCGTTCTCTTGGACGTGGACAAACGGGAATCTCACAGATTGATGGTAGTAAAGGCACAATCGTCGGTGAAGATATATACGTGACTCCCGCTGCAGACTTGCAGTCTGGTGCTAAAGGCATTGCGCATCGTGCCAAACGCACTACAATTGATGTTGACGGTGTTGATGTAATAGATAAGATTGAACTTGAACTCCCAGACCAAACAGTGACTTGGGAAAATCCGCTAAAGAACTACCCACTTTCAGAAGGACAGATTGCCGTAGCAGATGAACTTCTCAGCATTGCCAAAGCAGTACTTGATGATACAGACCCTGAATATGGTGCAGTGCTTGCCAGACAAGATCAGGAAATGAATATCGCTATGAACGAATCCGGCAAACGTAGCCGAGAAACCCTGCTTTTCCCCCTGACCGAACTAACCGAAACCGAACGCAATACTCACGAAAACTATGAAACACAGTATGGGCATCCTATTGAAGATGTTGAGGCAGGAATTGATACCTTCTTTCCCCGCCGTTGACATGATAACAGGTTAAGTAGGACAGGTCAACTAAATTTGGAATTTTGCATATAGGAAAAGTGTATTTTTCCAACTTTCAATTCCCGAAAATCGCCAAAAATTCTTGTAAACGGGTCTCGTTTGTGATATACTATAATTTATACTAAGTTTGCAACACCTTGTCATGAGGAGGTACCAAGAACATGGGAATAGGTCCAATGGAGGTATTTATAGTCTTGGTGGGTGCCTTGATAATTTTCGGTCCAAAAAAATTACCGGAGATGGGGCGATCTTTAGGTAAAGCTATTCGAGAATTTAAAAGTGTCGGAAACGATATCCAAGATGAAATTACGAAGGCAACAGACGACATAGATATTGATCCAGATAAAACTATTAAACCTCCTAAATCAGGTTAACTTCGTGAGCAACAAGTACTATGAAATCTAAGGATGTTGCAATGACCTTCTGGGAACATCTTGAGGAACTCCGACGGCGTATCATAATTTCTCTCATCGCATTAGGCGTTTTTACAGTACTCGGTTTATCCTTCACTAAACCAATAAAATATGTACTTGAACTCCCGATGAAGAGTCCTATGATGAGTATGGTTGCTAACGCTATTGACGTGAGTGCTGGCTCAGACGGCTCAACCCTCGGCTTTTTGGCACTTGCGCTGCGCAGTGGGACATCAAGTGTTGAAGCTGAACTTATCCTAACAGGTGCTTTTCAAGGTATCATGGCATATCTAACAATTGGAATTACTGCAGGTGTCTTGTTTTCATTACCCATAATTCTTTATCAAATATGGATGTTTGTGTTTCCCGCGTTGAGTAGTTCCGAGCGGCGATTGGCGGTGCCGCTTTTCTTTACCATAATCTTTTTCTTTCTTCTCGGTGCGGTTTTTGCATATTTTGTTGTTGTTCCAGTCGTCCTGCAATTCGCAGCAGGTCTCTTTCCAGAGTTTAGGAATCTTTGGGATTTAAAACATTATATTACCTTTGTAACACAGTTAATTTTAGGGTTCGGAATTGCCTTTGAATTACCTATCGTAATGGCATTTCTCGCGCGTATCGGAGTCATTGACTCGCAAGGTTTTCGTAGCAAACAGCGGCATGCGTTGTTAGGTATTTGTGTAATTTCGGCTTTGTTAACTCCTGCAGACCCAACTTCAATGCTACTGATGGCGATTCCACTCTTTGTATTGTATCAACTCGGAATTTTTTTCGCATTCCTCGTTGAACAGGAGGCAGAAATATAATGACAAACGAATCTTTAAGACAGCAGCTCGCTTTACTTTATCAGTTACAAGAGCATGACAGAGAGTTGTTGTCATTCCACCAACGATTACAAACTATCCCCAGAAACATTGCACAATTGGAAGCGAGTATTACAAAATATAAAGATGAGATAAAGGCAAAATCTGATGAACTTGCTGAAGTTGAAAAAGCGCAGCGTTCCAAGAACGCGGAATTAGAAATGAATGCTGTTCAACGTGAAAAATATAAGAATGAACAGCGCGAAGTTACCACAAATGATGCGTATGCCGCGCTGGAAAATCAGATTGAATACCTTGATGATAAGGATTTTGAGACTGAAGAAGAAATCTTGGAACTGATGGAAAAAGGCGAGCAGTTGAAGTCGGAATTGGCTGAACTTGAAGCGGAGGTTGTTCGTGAAGATGCAAAGACTACTGAAAAAACAACTGAATTCCGAGCAGAACAGAAAAATTTGCAAACCGAGATAAATGAAAAATTAGAGCAGCGGAACACATTTCTGCCTAAAATTGATAAGAAACTTAGCACACAATACCATCGGTGGATGGAACGGCATAAAACCGATTTTGTTGCATTGGGCAAAAATGGAACTTGCGAGAGTTGTCGTCTTACAATTCAGCCGCAAAACCTAAAAGAAGCACAAAAATATGAAAAATTGGTTTATTGTTCCAGTTGTAAGCGAGTACTTTATGTCGAACCCTCCGATCCAAATACACCTTTTCCATAGCGAAACCCTATTGCTGATTTTCACGTTTGTCAAGTAGAGTGGAGTGTTCTTGATGCCATTTGTTGATATTAATGTTCAACCTGAAAAACAGGTTTTTGATGGGGTAACAATTCGGACGATCCATGGTGAAAAACTAATGATGTCCTATGTCCACCTGCAACCGCATAGCACAGTTGCAGAACACAGTCACCACCATGAACAGATGGGCATGGTTTTAGAAGGCACATTTGAATTGACTATTGACGGAGAATCACGAACGCTCAAAAAAGGGGACACTTACCTTATTCCCTCACATGTAAAACACAGTGCTAAGGCATTCGACAAAATGGCAATTGCCCTGGATATTTTTAGCCCACCTCGGGAAGATTATATATCTTGACAACAAAGTTGTATCACACAATTGATGAGTTAACTGAGACATCCCTTGTCAATGCGGGAATAAGTCTCCGTTGTGGAGGAGTAAGCAAGACACCTTACGCCTCTCTTAATTTAGCTTCGCATGTAGGGGACAATCCAACTGCAGTTTCTCAAAATCGGCAACTCTTTTCAGACCATACCGGTATTAAGACGCTAAAATATTGCAGACAAATTCATAGTGATGCTGTTATAAATGCAGATACAGTTGCAACATTATTTTGGGACGTTGAAAACCAATATGAATCTGAAAAAACAGGAGACGCTTTAATTTCAGCACAGCAAGGTGAGACCTTAGGTATTTTCACTGCTGATTGTGTCCCGATTTTTATCTTGGATGTAGCCTCACCTGCTATCGGAATTGCACATGCTGGGTGGCGTGGTATTTTGGCACAAATTGCCGC
>JAPPMR010000216.1 GCA_028818995.1 Candidatus Poribacteria bacterium
ATATGAACCCATATTCCTGTTGAGCGGATAGACCATGAAATAGGCAATACGCCCCGGACAGCACACAGGAAATCTGGTAGAGGAACAAGATGAGAGAAGGATTCGTACCAAGCTGACAACACACGGCTATAAAAAGGGTATAAATTACGTGAAAAGTTAGGGTCTGTTAATAGCATTGCATAACACCTCAGATATCCATCAGATCACAAAAGTACTAAAATTCGTAGATTTTACGACGTTTCTATTGATATTCCCTGTGAGATTTGTGTTAACCGAATAGACATTCACACTAATTTCTTCACCAATGTGTCCATCAATCATAGTTTGCTGGTCCTTGAGTTGGTTCAACATTCCCTTGCAAAATCTGTTGTTGCAACACCTTAAAGTGAAGATATAGACATGTCTTAAAGAAAAACAAATTTTGGACAAAAGATTATTTAATGCACATAATTTTGTGCCGTAGTAGTCCACATTGCTTGTTCGTTAATATAAGTTTGTAACCATATTTTCTAACATCCGAAGAATACATACGCCGCAAAAGATTAACCTCAGAGCTTTGCGAGTGAACCCATCTATGATACTTAAGATATGGTTCACTCACAAAATGCTAAAACTGGTTAGCAATTATTACTGCAACTCTGATGATTGCAGGAATTCTCAGAACGCGCTGCTAACGGAGGTGCACTATCATGAGCAACAAGCATCCGTTGTAAAGCTAGTATACGGTTCATAGCAATCTCCTTTTAAAAGATTCAAATTACTTATTTTAATCGTGTGTTGCTAATCATTCTATCTCCTGCATCAAACGAAGGTCAGTCTGACTCAGAAAAGAATTTCACTTCACAAAACTTAACGTTAGCAATTTTCATGCCAACACGCCAGCCCTGTTATAGTTGAATACCAGTTTCTTACATGTGGCATTAATGCCCCGTATCGGGAAACTTTTTAAACGAGAAACTCTCACAAAAATCAATCACAGTAAGGGAAAACCCATGGGGTAACCATGCCACATAAAAATTGAGCGATTCTGACAAAATAACCAGTTTTGAGAAGGATACCTTCGCCAAGATTCTCAGTCCATCTGAATTTCAACCTTCGATATCATTTGGATTATTCTGGTCATGTTTACTTAGGACTGCTATATCCCATTTCTTCATTTTCCGATACAACGTTTTCCGATCAATGCATAGGACTTTAGCTGTTTCCTCACGATTCCAATCATTGTTATCCAACGTCGCTATAATAAAGTTCCGTTCCTCTATAGCAACCGCTGCCATTCTAGATTCAAGAAACGCTTTCAAGCTAGTCTGAGGCTGCTCTAGAGTTTGATATCCCTCCGGTAAATCTGATATTCTAATGCGATCCCCGTTGCAAAGCACAACTGCGTGACAAATAACAGTTGCTAATTCTCGCGCGTTCCCAGACCACTTCTGAGCGAGCAACTGTGACCAAACAGCAGGCGAAAGTGTTAGCGGCGACTTTCGATATGTCTGGGCATATTTTTTCAGAAAATACTCTCCAATAACGTAAATATCCTCGGGGCGCTTCCGCAACGGTGGTATTTTGAGCCTAAACCCGAGAAGGCGGTAATAAAGATCCTCTCGAAATGTCCCTTTTTGGACCATCGCTTTCAAATTTCGGTGGGTTGCACAGATTAACCGAAAATCCGCAGGAACGTAGCGATGCCCGCCGACTGGTATCACCTCCTTTGTTTCAAGCACCCGTAACAGTTTGGGCTGGAGTGACATAGGCAACTCGCCGATTTCGTCAAGAAATAACGTGCCGGAATTCGCCAAGACAAATTGACCGAGTTTTTTCGTTTCGGCACCTGTGAAAGCCCCTCGCTCGTACCCGAAGAGTTCGCTCTCGAACAGATTTTCCGGGATGCTTGCGCAGTTAACAGGAACAAAATTACTCTTTCTTCGTGAACTCTTTTGGTGTATGGCTTGTGCTATCAATTCTTTGCCTGTGCCACTCTTACCTTTCAATACCACGTTCAAATCTGTCTTGCAAATCTGCTCAAGCTTCTTCAACGCCTTTATCAACTGTGGACAGGCAGTTTGAAAATCACCGAAAATATACGGTGAAGCAGGTTTTATAAAACTTTGAGTCAATATTGTATCCTCTTAGTGTTTGTATAGAATAATGCAATTTGCATAGGTATTCAGTTCTCCCCGAACAAGATCGAGTACCCAAGGGGAAACTTTAGAGGATGTCCGAACTTGTTCGGAACAGGATCTTGGTTGTAACGAGAAATCTGCCGAAAACTGAAGGGAATGTGTATATATGACTTTACACATAAACAAGGATCGTAGGAATAAAAGCCATCATTTCAATCGTTCTGTTCCCTTGAAAATTGTTCTTTCGATTGATTCAGATTCATATCCATATCCAAATTGCTGAAGTTATTTAGGTTTCCCAGCATTCATCCATTCGTTTTAAATCCATATTTTCAACAATGCTGATAAAGGGGATTTTCTCTGCTAACTTAGACACAACAATGGGAAAGATGCCGCGTACCCTGTGTGCAGCAAAAAGGACGCTAACCTGAACTGTTTCACCTTCGTCGTTAAGTTTGACAAGAACATCCCACTTTAAAAAATAACTGGCGACTTGTGAACTTCAATAGTCTCTGTTTTCATTTAGATTCAAAATTGATTAGAGATATATCATTATTATAACCCAAAACTTGCGGACACCCTATTTGTCCGCTTCTAATGAATCTAACAACCCCTGTATGTATGATGATCTTGGTGGTAAGACATTTAACCAGTGTCCATCGTTTTTGTAAAACTCCTGAACGCCTACATTGGACCACCAAGAACGCTCATTCGTCCGTGCCTGTCCCCGGTCAAAGTTAATCCCCATCCGAATTGGTTCAGTTGTGTCAGGGTAATCAAGCATTTGCCACGGAATTTCCATCTCCACAACCCAACCGTCCTGGACAATGTTAGCGGCGACATTCCACTGCTCTCTCCATTCGGTCTTATTTGTGCGCTGAGCAGGAGAATAGACATATCTTTTGCCAAGTGGATTCGCCATGAAAAAGGTCCGGTTGGAAAATCGGTGTGTATGAAACGGATCAATGCTGAAAGAGACCCAATCCTCGGTCATGTTGAATCTGAGGTGGTCCTTGGTTTGACGAGCAACAATTTTATTTGGATGAGAATCATTGAGGTGCCATGCAACATAGATGGATTCATCTGTATAAACCAGTTTAACTTTTGAATCGTCCTCGACCGGATTTCCGTTACGTACATGAGTAAAACTGTCCGCTTGGGGCGCGATCTTCCAGCAAGCGTCATCAAGGGACCCATCAATAGTTGGTGGGTTTTCGATTTTTACAGCGAGTATCTCTCTTTGAACCGTATCTCGTATCGGTTCCGCCTGTGCCTTCAATGCACCGCCGACATCAATATCTATCGCGCCAAAATTGCTTAGGTTTCCAAGCAGCTCCTCAATTTGTTCTGGTGCAATCTCCCCGATAATGTTGACAAAGGTGGCTTCCCCAGAGGTTTCGGGAATCAAAATGACGAAAATTCCATAAACTATATCTTCGTCAAATAGCAGACTGATTTCTACCACCTCATTCTCTTCCTTGATTTTGACGAGAACTTCCCACTTATCCTCCTTGAGTCTTTTCTGGAAATAGTTAACTAATTTTTTCTCATCAATAATGACTCTATCGTAGGTGCGGACATAGATGCCGTCTAACATCTGGATCAGTTCAGCGACTTCTGGGTTATGGCTCATCGATTTGGTGACTAAACTGATGAGTTTCGCGGTTAAGTTAACTTCGACTTTCGCCTCAAGGGGATCGGGAAAATCGAAGAGGATAAGTCCTTTTTGATCGGTTTTGTCCGATTTTTTCTGTTGCGCGACTGCTGAATGCATCAGTGTTAGCGATGCAACCAAAAACAGGAGCGTGAACAGTCGTATAAAGTGCTTTTGAAGTTTCATGGGTTCTACTCCTTATCCATTTTAACGGTTAGTTGCTGTGGTTTCTGGTTTCTGGGCATGCTCCGGTTTCTCGGCGTTGCGCTTTACTTCCCACCCATGGGACATCGGGATGTTTATCCAATTGCGAACTGTTTCGGAGATCGACTCCTCAAAATTATAGTAAAGTTTAGAATTAATGATACATGTTTATAACATCATCAATGGATA
>JAPPMR010000679.1 GCA_028818995.1 Candidatus Poribacteria bacterium
AGTCGGGAATCGGAGTTCCCTCCTACAAAGAGGTAACCGTATTGGTAGGAGCGATCTCCGAATCGCGACCTATTAGGTAGTCCATCCTAAATTTATATGTATCATCAATAGTCGGGAATCGGAGTTCCCTCCTACAAAGAGGTAACCGTATTGGTAGGAGCGATCTCCGAATCGCGACCTATACCTACAGATTTTGAGTAGACACAGCACTACTTCACTTGTGTACCAAGTGGCACTTCAGTTTCAGGACTTGCTAACACCACCGCATCACCGCTCGCCGCGAGAATCATGCCATGTGACTCAACATTGCGAATTGTGGCAGGTTCTAAATTTACGACTACAATTACCTGTTTGCCGATTAAGATCTCTGGCTTATAGTGTTCTGCTATTCCTGCGACTACTTGCCGTTTTTCTGTGCCGAGGTCTACCTGCAATTTGAGGAGTCGGTCAGCACCTTCAATCGGTTCTGCGGAGATGATATTTCCAATCCTTAAATCAAGTTTTTGGAAGTCGGCAAAGGATATTAGGTTGGTCTCTTTCGATTTTTGTTTGGGTTTGGCTGCTTTCGGTTGCGGTGCTTTTTCTTTTTTCAGATCAATACGCGGGAAGATAGGTTCACCTTTACTGACCTTTAAGTCTACAGGTAAACGTCCCCATTCTGCAACGGTGTCAAATTCTGTTAAACCGATCTGTTTCTGGATTTTCTCAGCGGTGTCAGGGATGAACGGCGAAATCAGAACTGAAACAAACCTTAGTGCTTCTAAACTATTGTAAAGGATGGTTCCCATTCTCGGTTTTGTCTCTGGCTTCGCAAGGGTCCAAACTTCAGTTTGTTGCACATAACGGTTGACACGCCGCACAAATTCCCAGATAGTTTCCAATGCACTGTCAAAAGCAAACGCTTTTATATGCTCATCTAATTTATCTACTGTTGTCTGTGCCATCTCTTTGATTTCATCGTCAAATTCACCCGGTGTTGTCGGTGCTGGTATACCATCGAAATTTTTGTTGAGTAAGCCAAGCACGCGATTCAACAGATTACCTAAATCGTTGGCAAGGTCAGCATTGTAACGTTCATGTAAACGCGCAGGACGGTAGTCACCATCGTTGCCAAAACTAAATTCACGTAGGAGGTAATAACGGAATGCATCTAACCCGTAGGTTTCAATGTCTGTGTCCATATCAATGACAATCCCTCGCGTTTTACTCAGTGCTTCGCCATCCTTTGTCAACCAACCGTGTGCGACAACTTGTTTGGGTAGGGGTAAGTCAACAGCCATCAACATTGCGGGCCAGATCAAGGCGTGAAAACGGGTGATGTCCTTTGCCATCATGTGGACATTGGCGGGCCAAAAAGTGCGGTATCGTTCATCATCGGTTTCATAACCGAGTGCGGTCATATAGTTCATCAACGCTTCAATCCAGACATAGACGATATGCTCAGGATCAAACGGTAAAGAGATACCCCATGAGACGGAGGAACGAGATATGCTTATATCTTCTAAACCAGAATCGAGTACGCTCAAGAGTTCATTACGTCTACTTTCGGGATAGATAAATAGTGGGTTTTCGCGGATGTGCGCGAGTAAACGGTCTTGATATTTGGAGAGTCTAAAGAAATAATTTTCTTCCTCAATCCATTCTAATGGCAACTTATGGATAGGACAGATTTTTTCGTCTGTTAACTCCTTTTCAGGGACGAACCGCTCACACGGCCGGCAATAGTAGCCCTCATAGGGAGCCTTGTAAACATCTCCGCTGTCATAGAGAGCCGTAAGGAATTTCTTAGCACCGCGCTTGTGCATGTCGCTTGTGGTGCGTAGAAAGATGTCGTGTGAGATATTCAACCGTTTCCAAAGTTCAGTAAATATGGGTGTCATCTTATCGCAATATTCTTGCGGGGCAAGACCTGCGTTCTCAGCGACTTTGTGAACGTTTGCACCGTGCTCATCAACGCCAGTGAGGAAGAAAACCTGATCTCCTTTAATACGGTGATAGCGTGCCAAGACATCAGAAACAATAGTGGTATAGGCGTGCCCTGCATGCGGTTCACCGTTAACGTAGTAGATAGGGGTGGTAATGTAAAATGTGTTCATTCTGTTCTTCTAAGATTGTATCTGTTTTATCCTTTTGTTCAATAACTGACATTAATCCAAATTTTAACCTTAACAAAGCCTCTCTGTCAAGGATGGTAATTCTACATCATAACCATTCAGTTTTCGTGTTTTTTCAACATTTGGACATGGTCACGACGAGGAAGCCACCCCTACAGAAAGAAACCTTTGAGAAAATTGGAAATTTTTGGGAACTGAAAACAGAAATCTAATCCAATTCCTCAGAATCCCAATTCGCTGTGGCTTCCGCAAATTCCTTAGAAAGTTCCTCAGAAATAGTCTGTTCAAGTAGTTCAATTAAATCTTCTCTGAATTTTATCCAGTCATCGCCACGGCGAGTAAACCGATGCATACCCGCAATTTCAACAAACATTGTGTCCTGTGGTTCAGACATTGATTCAAGATAGCGATCGACTTGCATTTTTCACCTCATTATAATTTCCGTAAACGTTTATGACGCTTGCATCCATTCGTGGATTTCCCAATCTGTTTCAAGTGCTTGTTTGCGTAGTGCTTTACTTGGATTTACAGCGACTGGATTCCCCACAGCTTCCAACATCGGCAGATCGGATCGGCTATCACTATAAGAATAACAGACATCAAGAGATATTCCTGCTTGTTCAGCGAACTTTTTCAACGCAATCGCCTTTTGCTCTCCGTTTAGCGGTTCCGTTGTGAGTTCGCCAGTTATCTTTCCACCTATTTCTATAAGTTTTGCTGCTAAAACAGAATCAACCTCAAAGAATTCTGCAATTGGTTGAACAATAAAGTCAAGCGAACCCGTCAAGAGAACAACATGATGCCCCTGCTCTTTATGCTCCTCTATTTGCGAAATGGCTTCAGGAAATATCTTCTGACGAAGGTAGTTCTCAAACATATCCGTTGCTAATGCTTTTACCTTTGCTGCTTCCATGCCACGATAATTCTTATAAAAAACCAGATTAAACTTTACCCTACTAATCCGATCAAGGATTAGGTAGTATACAATCTTCGGGAGGAAACCGATAGTCCAGAAAAATCTATGGATCGGAGCCAACGAGGATGTGCGCAGCCAAATATAACAATGTGCAATCGTCGAACTGAGTAATGTGCCATCTACGTCAAAAAAGGCGATAGATTTTTTCTGAAGCGATTCCATTTTCAATCCTTACCGAATGTCTCTCCGAGTTCGGCAACACGGTTTTCAAGTTCTGTCAAAAATTTCTGATATATTTCCGAGTTTTCCGTGATGTCCTCCGGTTTTTGTGATGCTTTAAATAAAAGCGGTTCTCCAAAAGCGATTCGAATCGGATGTTTTTTCGGAAAGTTTCGTCCTTTTGGCAGCACTTCAAATGCGCCTTTAATGTAAGCAGGTATAATCGGTACCTGCTGTCCATAAATCAGGAGACTCAGAATTCCCGGTTTGAAAGACTGTAGTTTGCCATCAAGTGAACGTGTGCCTTCAGGAAAAATCAGCAATCCGTTATTTTGTTCCGTCACTTCGTTAGCCATTCGCAAATCCTTCAGAAACTGCGAAAAATTACCCTCACGTTCGATCGGCAGTGCGTTGAGACAATTGTGTGCGAACCATCCTTGCAACCGATTGCCGAACCAATAATCCCGTGCAGCGAGTGTCCATAATCGGTGTGAATCCTTGCCGAGCGCGGTTATAACTGTAAGGGTATCTAAATGGCTTGTGTGGTTTGGCATAATAATGTAGGGTTTTCCTTTCGGAATATTCTCAAGCCCGACACACTCAAATGAAAAACGGCGTCGGTAGATACTTCGAATGCCAGCACGAAACGCGCGTGCATACCAATGCGGTTTTTCACGTAGTTTTAAGGATTTTGCCTTTGTATCGGATGATTCTTTAGGTTCTGTTTTAGAAAAAGTCTCTGTTAATAAAACAACATCGTTCACCGTTCGTAAATTGGCAAGCAGTGCATCAGGAATCGTTTGACCAAGACGTGATTCAAGGAGCATTAGCAGGTCAAGTCGTGTGAGCGAATCAAGACCGAGGTCAATATCTAAATGGCTATCCAAGTGAATCT
>JAPPMR010000997.1 GCA_028818995.1 Candidatus Poribacteria bacterium
GGCGTGGATAATGCCGAACGCAGGACGCATGCATTTCTTCCACGGAGAATACCAAGTTTCTTCCGTCGAAAGATCCTCGCCAAACAAACTGATGCACTCGTTTAACCATGAGTGGGTTGATTCATGAAGCAGTGACTCCCCCAAGCGCACGGAGTTCTCCGTCCAGTCGGTGAAGACCGTCCCCGGAAAACCTGTTAAACTATAACCTGTTGTGACCGATCCGACTGGCAACTTCTTCAGAATGACTATAACCCCGAGTTCAGCCTCCAAATAACTCGCTACATTTGAGCGCGTGACGTGTTCAATTGAGGCATAAACGAACTCACGCGGAACCTCGGAGTCACTTTGCAAAGTTGGTTCGTTGATGGTATACGGTGTTGAATCAAATCGATCATCTTCGGTGCTTTGGCAGTTTTGGGAATCAACAACCAGTACCGCACCGAGCGACATATCAAGTACGATACTTGGTGGTTCAGGAAACGCTTCCCAAGCTCTCAACGCCAACTCGACTCGTGCCTCGTCCTCCGCTACTGATGCTTGTTGCGCTTCATACAAAGTATGGTGCAGTAAAGCGAATTCAAGCTTGCCGTGCTGATGCCAACTCGGATGTGGATGCCACGATTCCGATAAATACGTAAGAGCATCGTAAATGTTAACACTGATTTCTTGCCTTCGCGCCAAGAGTCGTTTTGATATCTCATCAATACGAGAATCATGCTCTATTCTAAAACTCATACTCAATATCCCTTTATCGCACATTTGTGGAATATTCAGAAACAGGCACCGGCGCGTTCAGTGAACTTTGCCCGACCTCAGTACGAATGAAATCAATCACCTTTGCTCGGTAAGCGCAGTACTCTTCCTCATAGGGTGTTCCGTAATAAGCCAGCCGGGTTGCCAGACAACCACCTTGACAAGTAGGCTGATAGGCACATGTATCGCAAATTGCTTTCAACTTGTTCATCCGTCCATGCAACTCCGGATTGGTTTGGAGTCTGCTAATGAAATTAACATCATCAAAATCTGATACAGATGCTAAGAAGGCTTCCGGCATTCGCAGTTCATCACAACTTCCAACGCGACCATCGGGATAAAGGGTCAGGACATGCGAGCATTTCCTTTCATTGAAGGGGCAGAAACGTGTTGATTTACCTTGCAGCCTACAAATGATACTGAAAAATGGTTCCACAAGGTAGTGATCTAATCCAGGACCGTCGCGCCATGCCTTAAATGCTTCGATTAAAAAATCGGCGTATTCAAGAGGAGACAGTGCCCAGCCGGGGGTCCCTGTTTCTGTTGAATTCAAAACAACCAAACTTTTTTGTTGCCTCGATCTATTTTTCCAAGGATGGTTGACATCGTAGTCTAAACACGGACTTAAGTTAAGCATCTTGATACACGGAAATTGTGTAAAGTACTTCAATAACTCTTCTGCACGCCCTAAGGCCCGACGGGTAATGACCGCAATAATACCAACTTTATGACCCCGCTCAGTCAAAAGCTCCAGTGACTTTTCTATCTTTGCATGCGCTGGTCTGTCTTGATAATCAACACGATGCCAATTCGCATCTGCATCACCATCAAGACTCACCCCAATTTCAATGTCAGGCCAGACACGCTCAAAGAAATCCAGCCATTCTGGGGTGAGCAGCGTCCCGTTCGTCTGAATGTTAAGATCTACCTCCCCTGGATATTGACTTAACTCCTGTATCACTTTTTCCATCCGTTTTATGCCAAGTACAAGGGGTTCGCCACCATGAAGTTGAACGGAGATAGGTCGACCGTTTAGGGTGCTTAAAAGACGTCGGATGGTTTCTGGCATCATGTATTTGTCATCGTGATACGGTTTACGCTTCTCATAACAGTAATGACAATTAATGTTGCAAACTTCACCTGGAAGTTTGAGAATAATTAACAGCGGATCAGAACTATTGGGTAAATTTATTGGCATAAACGGCTCCACCTATATCTGTCAGTGTACCCTTCGGGTTTCCTATACTCGACATAACTTACTCCCCCATAAGAGTTACATAGTCAAATGAGCTCTTCAGTGTAAAACGGTGCATTAAAGCAACCACAGACTAATTTCCTTTAACATTTTATAAGGAAATTGTGATTATGGAAGCGTTACTAATCACGCTTCCTCGGCTGCTCTTTACCTTTTTCGAGTTCATTACGGATCTGATCCCAATTGCTGAAATCTGTTACCGCAGAACTGTGAGATACGCCTTTGACCTTTTTCGGATCTAAATCAAGATCGCGGATAGCATCGGTAAAACGCTCAAACTTTTTTTTATTCGCCATTATGTCACCTCCTCACTTTAATCAAAATAGATAATCGGTTATGGACGATACTGAATACATGTTCTGGCAAAATGGAAAATACTACATATTGCTGATATATATGCACTATCCTCTTACCAATGCATATCGTCCAGGTTAGTGATAACACCGAAAGCTGCGAGACTATGCAACTTTCTTACAGGAGTCGAAAAAATATCTATAACAATATATTAAAACTAAAAAACGTACCCTATAGATCTGAATATTGGAGTCTAATTTGCCCCCTAAGCGAAATGTCGATAATCAGAATTGGTGTCATTTCAATTCTCATGCGTATTTCATTTTTCCTTTCAAAAAACTATCGCCACCGAGAACCGGATCCTTCGACTCCAAGACCATCGCCCGTAACTCCTCAGTCGTTCTCGGATGTTGACCCACAGGAATCGTTAATAATTTATTACCTTCAGCCATCAAAATGCCTTGTTTTACAAGATCCCCTACAATCTTGTCAAGTCTGCCGTCGGAGACCTGATGTGGATATAACGAGATCAAATCTTTCGCCAATGTCTCGCGCGTTCGTATCTGGTCACATAACAGGATAATTGCCATCTCAAGATGCCTAAATACAAATTCAACCCTGCGCCCATCACGCGTATCCACCACGCGTACAAAAGTAGGACCCACCACATATTCGTAAATCGGTACCGGAGCCTCCATGTAAGCCCGACACCACTCAGCAATCGCCCCTCGCAATTCAATAAGATGGTCCTCGCCCTCAAGAATTTCGCTCGAACTATAGTCAAAGAAATAACCGATTTTGCGGGAGTCAATCAATCCTTTTGGAAAATTATGCCGATAGTCAGAGCGAAGGTCATAATCTATAACCCCAAAACTCTCTCGATCTCTGAATAATGGCGCAAAACGATGCATTTCAACAGGATGCACATTAGACATCGGCGGAGGCAGATGCCGATAGTCAGGGATGCGTTTCGCCATTTCCAAATACCACTCAGCGCGTTCGCCTGGAAAACCGTAGAGAATATTGTAGCGAGGCAATATATCATATTCCCGACACCATCTGATAAACTGGACTTGACGAATTCCAGATGTCCATTTTATCATTTGTTCTAACAGGGGGGTAGAAAATGATTCGATACCCGGCTGGATAGTGTTTACACCTGCCTCCTTCATTAACTTCATTTTTGACTTCTGAAGGTTTGCTCGTACTTCATAAAAGAGATCTAAATCTATGTTTAACGCCTTCAGACGCTCAAAGAGTTTATTGGCATTCGAACGAGATAGAATCCAATCCGTCGCCATAAACTTCACAACCCCATATTCAGATGACATCTCCACAATTTCATCAATCACCCGATCAACATCTTTTGATCGAAAGTCCATTATGTCTGGATTGATACCACAGAAAATACAGTGTTGTTTATATCCCCACCAACAACCTCTGGAACTTTCGTATGGCAGAAAATCCACATAAATCTCTTTCCCGTTTCTTGAATCAATGCGGGACTTTTCTCTAAAATAGGATTCGTAATCAGGACGTGGACTTAAATTCATATCCCGTAATGGCTCGGAGGGTAGTGATTCCAACATTCCATTTTTGAATGATGTCACACCTGGAATACCATAGGCCGGTTTGCCATCCTTGAGATGTCTTAGATAGGTACGAAAAGAGTTTTCAGCCTCTCCCAAGAAGATATGATCGAAAATGTGTGGGAAGGCCCTCTGGAATTCCTCGCCCATCTCATCATCAAAACAAGCTCCACCTGCAATGCACTGAATATTGGGGCTAACCTTCTTAAGACGGCTAGCAAGGGCAAGAGATGCCATTGACTGGT